>NZ_JBQCWY010000299.1:0-3644 GCF_051956955.1 Neisseria sp. P0021.S005
TGGCGTTGTGGGCGCGTTGTTTAACCGACTGGCGGGCACGTTTGCGGGCTTGTGCGCTGTTTGCCATATTGAATATCTCCTGAAAAATAAATTCTGTAAACGCGCAATTTTAAAGACAGATTTCCTTATATGCAAGCTTTTTCTCTATAACGCGCGCAAATCAGCCGTATTTTGCCCAAAAACTACAGCCGGTGCAACGCTTTTGGTAAAAAGATGGTGTTGCTTTGCCTTATTTCAATAAAAATCAGATGGATATTGCTTTGCGTTTGCTTACGTTTCCATTACAATAACCTAACTCTGCGCCGGGGTGTTTATGGGGTGCAGGGTTTCTTATTTATTGACATTAACCACTCTTTCATCAGGAATCTGCCCGTATGAAAAAATCCGTATTAGCCGTATTGGCCGCATTGTCTTTGGCCGCGTGCGGCGGTGGCGAGAAAAAAGCCGAGCAACCTCAAGCAGGCAGCGCGCCTGCTGCCAATACCGAAGCAGCCGCCACCGATACTTTGAATATCTACAACTGGTCAAACTACGTTGACGAAAGTACAGTCGAAGACTTCAAAAAAACCAACAATTTGAAGCTGACTTACGATTTGTATGAAAACAACGAAACGTTGGAAGCCAAAATGCTGACCGGCAAATCCGGCTATGACTTGGTTGTACCCGGTATTGCCTTCCTGCCGCGCCAAATTGAGGCAGGTGCATACCAAAAAATCAATAAGGATCTGATTCCGAACTACAAAAACATCGACCCTGAATTGCTGAAGATGTTGGAAACCGCCGACCCTGGCAATCAATACGCCGTTCCATACTTCTCAGGTG
Source organism: Neisseria sp. P0021.S005 (assembly GCF_051956955.1). NCBI lineage: Bacteria > Pseudomonadati > Pseudomonadota > Betaproteobacteria > Neisseriales > Neisseriaceae > Neisseria > Neisseria sp. P0021.S005. Next base: position 823 of record NZ_JBQCWY010000299.1, read on the forward strand.
TGAATACGATTGCGATTACGGCGAAGGGCAAAGAGCTTTTGGGCGGAAAATTGCCTGAAAACGGCTGGGATTTGCTGTTCAAACCCGAATACACCAACAAGCTGAAATCTTGTGGCATCGCTTTGTGGGATACCCCGAGCGAAATGTTCCCAATCTTGTTGAACTACTTGGGTAAAGATCCTAAAGGCTCGAATCCTGAAGATTTGAAAGCGGCGGCGGAAGTGTTGAAGTCTATCCGTCCTGACGTGAAACGTTTCAGCCCTTCCATCATTGACGAATTGGCGCGCGGCGATATCTGCTTGGCGGCAGGTAACGGCGGCGACTTGAACTTGGCCAAAGCGCGTTCCGAAGAAGTGAAAAACAACGTCGGCATTGAAGTGTTGACACCGAAAGGCATGGGCTTCTGGATTGAATCTTGGTTGATTCCGGCTGATGCAAAAAACATCGCTAATGCCCACAAATACATCAACTACACACTTGATCCCGAAGTGGCTGCGAAAAACGGTATTGCCGTGACCTTCGCCCCGGCCAGCAAACCGGCACGCGAAAAAATGCCTGCAGAGCTGGTGAATACACGTTCTATTTTCCCGAACGAGCAAGACATGAAAGACGGTTTCGTCATGCCTCAAATGAGCGCAGATGCGAAAAAACTGTCTGTCAACTTGTGGCAAAAAATCAAAGTCGGTTCAAATTAATTGTGAGCTGATTGTTTGAAGCAAAGCAAAGGCCGTCTGAAATTTTTCAGACGGCCTTTTTTGATGTCCCAATTTTTATCGTTTCAAAGCCAAAGTCAATACGCCTGCGGTTACCAAGCCTAAGCCTATCCATTCCTGCGTGCTTGGGCGCTCGTCTAAGAAAACGACGGCCATCAGGGCAACCAAGACCAGGCTGAATTTGTCGACGGGCGCGACTTGTGAGGCGTTGCCCAGTTGCAGGGCTTTGAAGTAGGCAAGCCAAGATGCGCCGGTAGCGAGGCCGGATAGGATGAGGAATGTCCAGTTGCGGCCGGTAAAGCCGTTCACACCCTGCCATTTGCCGGTGTAGGTTAAAAACAATACCAAAGCGGCGAGGATGACCAAGGTGCGGATAAAGGTGGCGAAATCTGAATCTATGCCCTGTAAACCCATTTTGGCGAAAATGGCGGTCAATGAGGCGAAGCCTGCCGATGCCAATGCCCAAAACAGCCATGCGTTACTGCTCATGTTTTATTCCTTTGTTTCAAATTGTTGACAATATGAATCCGCTTGTTGATGAAATATCGAAATTTTCACTGCGGTTTGTCTTTGGAAAACGCTATAATAGAACTAATATTCTTTTTCTTCCAGCCGTCTTTATTATATTGTTTCAGACGGCCTTTCCCTCTCTCAATAAAGGAAAATCATGAGCTTCAAAACCGATGCTGAAATTGCCCAGTCTTCCACCATGCGCCCGATTGGTGAAATTGCCGCCAAGCTGGGTTTGAACGTTGACAACATCGAGCCCTATGGTCATTACAAAGCCAAAATCAATCCTGCCGAGGCATTCAAGCTGCCGGAAAAACAAGGCCGTCTGATTTTGGTTACCGCCATTAATCCGACTCCTGCGGGTGAGGGTAAAACCACCGTAACCATCGGTTTGGCGGACGCATTGCGCCATATCGGCAAAGACTCGGTTATCGCCCTGCGCGAGCCTTCTTTGGGTCCGGTGTTTGGTGTTAAAGGTGGTGCGGCAGGCGGCGGCTATGCCCAAGTTTTGCCGATGGAAGACATTAACCTGCACTTTACCGGCGACTTTCACGCCATCGGTGCGGCGAATAACCTGCTCGCCGCCATGCTCGACAACCATATCTATCAAGGCAATGAGTTGAACATCGATCCGAAACGCGTGCTGTGGCGTCGCGTGGTCGATATGAACGATCGTCAGTTGCGCAACATTATCGACGGTATGGGCAAACCTGTTGACGGTGTGATGCGTCCCGATGGTTTTGACATTACCGTTGCGTCCGAAGTGATGGCAGTATTCTGTCTTGCCAAAGACATCAGCGATTTAAAAGAGCGTTTGGGCAACATCCTTGTCGCCTATGCCAAAGACGGCAGCCCTGTTTACGCCAAAGATTTAAAAGCGAATGGCGCGATGGCGGCATTGCTTAAAGATGCGATTAAGCCTAACTTGGTACAAACCATCGAAGGCACTCCGGCCTTTGTACACGGCGGCCCGTTCGCCAACATCGCCCACGGCTGTAACTCTGTAACCGCTACCCGTTTGGCGAAACACCTTGCCGATTACGCCGTAACCGAAGCAGGCTTCGGCGCGGATTTGGGCGCGGAAAAATTCTGCGACATCAAATGCCGTCTGGCGGATTTGAAACCTGATGCGGCTGTTGTCGTGGCTACCGTCCGCGCTTTGAAATACAACGGCGGCGTGGAGCGTGCCAATCTCGGCGAAGAAAACCTCGAAGCCTTGGCAAAAGGCCTGCCTAATCTGCTGAAACACATTTCCAACCTGAAAAACGTATTCGGCCTGCCTGTGGTGGTTGCCATCAACCGCTTTGTGTCCGACTCCGATGCCGAGTTGGCCATGATTGAAAAAGCCTGTGCGGAACACGGCGTCGAAGTTTCCTTGACCGAAGTGTGGGGTAAAGGCGGCGCGGGTGGTGCAGACTTGGCGCACAAAGTCGTCAACGCCATCGAAAATCAACCGAATAACTTCAATTTTGCCTACGATGTTGAGTTGAGCATTAAAGACAAAATCCGTGCGATTGCCCAAAAAGTGTACGGCGCGGAAGATGTCGATTTCAGCGCAGAAGCGTCTGCCGAAATCGCTTCACTGGAAAAACTGGGCTT
>NZ_JBQCWY010000300.1:0-3640 GCF_051956955.1 Neisseria sp. P0021.S005
TTTTCTTGCCGGGCGGGCGCGCCATGATGGACACGCCGGCGGTCAGGAGGTCGTCGCCTATCATCTTGAGGGTGGCTTCGCCGCCGCCGAACAGGGTCGGGAAGAAGGTTTGGACTTTGCCGTTGACAGCGTCGAAGGTTTCTTTGAAACGCTCTTTGGTTTTGTCATCGATTTGGGCGATGGCTTCTTCCAAAAGCACGATAGCGGCCTGTACGTCTTCGCTTTGGCTGCGGTAGTAGCCGTCGCGTTCGCGCGCTTCTTCGAGTTCTTGCAGGGCGGCGAGGTTGACGGCGCCGAGGGCTTCGATTTGCTGGGTGAGGCTGCCGATGCTGTTGTTCAATACTTTTGGTGATTCTTTCGCCAACGCTTCGAGCGCGTCCAAATCGGCGGCGCGTTCAGTCAGGTTTTGATGGTAGCGTTTGGCGTTAATCAGGGCTTCCTGCTGCTGCAACAGGGCGGTTTGGGTGGCGGCCTGAAGCTGCGGCAGCTTGGTTTGCAGGGTTTGCACTTTAGCGTATTGCTCCCTGCCCTGCTCCTGAATCTGCGCGAGTTTCTCCTGTACAACAATATATTCTTCGTCCAAGGTCTGTACGGCTTCGCTTAATTCTTCAAGCTTGATGTGCTGCTCGTCGTTTTGGAACTCGGTTTCATAGGCGAGGGCAAGCTCTTGCTGGCGTTCCTGCCAGTCGAATGTTTGCTGTTCAAGCTGGGCAATTTGCTGTTGGTAGTTTTGTTTTTGCTGGTTGAGCTTGTGAACGGCGACTTCCGCCAGCCCGTATTGTCGGTTGGCTTCCAACAGGGCAAGCTGCGCCTGTTTCAGACGGCCTTGCTGCTCTTGGCGGCTGTGTGCGGTGGTTTGCTGCTGGTGTTCGAGTTCAGCGGCGGCCTCTTGCAAGGTAACGATGTCGTCTGCAAGGCCGTCTGAAGTATGTTGCAACACGGTCTGCTCTTCCGCCAACTGCGCCAGTTCGCGCTCGATGTGTTCGCGGCGGATTTGCCCTTGGTTGGTGCGCGCTAAAAGTTCGGCGGCGCGTTGCTGCGCTTGGCTGTATTGGCGCGTATGCTGCTGTTGCTGCTGCATCAGGTTTTTATGTTGCACTTCGGACGAGCGCACGGTTGCCTCCGCCTGTTTGAACGAGGCTTCGGCGGCGGAGAGTTCGGGGGCGAGGTTTTCCAGTTCGGACGCAATGCCGTCGAGACGGGCTTTTTGGGCAATCAGGCTTTCCTGCGCGGGTTTGGCATAGAGCAGGACGCTGACTTTATCGACCTGATGGCCTTCGGGCGTGAGCCAGATTTGGTGGGCGCCCAAATCGCTTTGATGCGCGAGGGCGTAGCTCAAATCGGGCGCGCACAATACGCCGTCGAGCCAGTGGTGCAATGCCGTCTGAAACGGCGGCTGCGCTTGGATTTGGTTCAACAATGCCTGTACGGGCAGGGATTTTTTGAAGCCGCCGGAGAGGTCGTCTGAAAGCCATGCCGCCTGCCCCTGCGGCAAAGGTGCGGGGGGAACGAAGCCGTGCGGCACGGCGCGGGCATGCAGGCGTTCAGCAAGGATGACGGACAAGGCGTGCTGCCACTCGGCGGGCGCGGTGATGTGTTGCCACAGCTGCGGCGCGGCGGCGTGGTCGGTTGCCTGCCAGAAGTCGGCGGCTTCCTGCTGTTGCGACAGGATTTGCGACAATGCCTGCTGCTGCGCCTGCAAGGTGATGTGTTGCTGCTTCAGGCTTTGGAAGCGGTTTGAGGCCGTCTGAAACGCCTCGCGGGCGGCGTGTAAGGCTTCTTCGGCGGCAATGATTTGCTCTTCGTAATGCTCTTGCTGGCTTTGCAACAAGGCGGCGGCTTCCTGCGCGGCTGTGGTTTCGGCTTCGTCGGGCAGGTTCAGGGCTTGGTTTTCCTGCTTCAGACGGCCTTTGCGCTCTTCGTGCTTGGCAACGGTTTGTTCGGCATGGGCAAGCTGCTGCTGCTTCAACGCCAGTTCGCGGCGGATGCGGTTTGCCTCGTCCTGCTGGGTTTGGAAGGCGGCGTTAAGCGTGGCTTGGGCTTCTTCCAATTCGGGCAGACGCTCTTCGTGTTCAGCAACCTGCATCGCCCATTCCGCCAATTCGGTTTGCTTTTCTTCGACGTATAACTCGTTTTCTTCCAGCTTGACGCAGATTTGCTGCTGCTCTTGATGGATGCGCTGCAACTGCGCCTGCGCCGCCTGCTTGTCGCGTTCGATGCGTTGGTGCAGGTTTTGCTGATGGCGGATTTGTTCTTCCAAACGGGCAATCTGCTCGCGCAACACGCCGCGTTTGTTGCTCAATTCGTGTACCGCCTGCTGCTGCGACTGCTCGGCGGTCTGCAAGGCGTGTACTTCGTCGTTTAACGCCTGAACCTGCGCGGCGGTTTCGTCCTGCTGCGCCTGCAAAGACTGATGCTGCGCGGTCGCCTTGTCGGCGGCGGCAAGCGATTGCTGCCATTGCGCGTAATCAAGCAAATCCTGTTGTTGGTTTAACTGCGCGGTCAGGGATTTGTAGCGTTCGGCGGTTTCCGCTTGTTTTTCCAGCTTTTCCACCTGACGCGCCAACTCGTTCTGCAAATCGCCCAAACGCTGCAAATGCTCGCGCGTGTCTTTCAGACGACCTTCCGTCTCCTTGCGGCGTTCCTTATATTTGGACACGCCCGCCGCCTCCTCGATATAGGCGCGCAACTCCTCCGGCCGCGCTTCGATGATGCGCGAAATCATCCCCTGTTCGATAACGGCATAACCGCGCGCGCCCACGCCCGTACCCAGAAACAAATCGGTAATGTCGCGGCGGCGCACGGTCTGATTGTTGATGAAATAAGTCGATTCGCCCTGACGCGTCAGCTGCCGCTTGATGCTCACCTCTGCATACTGCCCCCACGCCCCCTGCAAACTGTGGTCGCTGTTGTCAAACACCAGCTCCACCGAAGCTCTCGGCGCAGGACGGCGCGTTGCCGCACCGTTAAAAATCACGTCCTGCATACTCTCGCCGCGAAGCTGCTTCGCCGAAGCCTCTCCCAACACCCAGCGCACCGCGTCAATCACATTCGACTTGCCGCAGCCGTTCGGCCCGATAACCGCAACAAGCTGCCCCGGAACATGAATCGTGGTCGGGTCGGTAAAAGATTTGAAGCCGGAGAGTTTAATGTGGGTAAGGCGCATGGCAATGTTTCGAATCTGAAAAGAAGGCGTATTTTAACGGAAATACGCTGATCCGTTGAGAGAAAAGCATCCATAAAGTCCGACTGCTTTTTTATCTTCAAAAGGCCGTCTGAAAAGTTTGTTAAAAAGAAACAGACTAGTATTGAACTCACTAAACTATTTAAAAGAAATTCATATAAAACAATTAACTAAAAAAACACCTGCCCAACCACCTGCCCTTTGATTAATTTTTGTACAGAAATGCAAACAATCTGTTTATTTTTTTATGATTTATGGTTATTATCGGGCTTTAAAGGTTTAAAAATCAGATAAACGATATCTCCGACCTTTTCATCAAGCGAATAACGATACAGGGAATCTCATGTCAAACATCCAAACCAAACTTAAAACCATCGTTTTTACAGCCATCAGCGCAGCCATCTTGTCCGCATGCGGTGGTGGCGGAGGCGGCGGTTCATCTGCTTTAAGCACCGG
>NZ_JBQCWY010000301.1:0-3629 GCF_051956955.1 Neisseria sp. P0021.S005
ATATTATGGTCTAATTCGAGGATTAACACCACCATACATTCAATTTCTTATTTTGTTTAATTCACTAGGTTATAGAGAAAAAGAAAAAGAAAAAAACTATACAGATTTATTAATTGAATCGAAATTCTTTGAGCATTTACCAATAACTGAAAGCTGGTTGACTGACGTTTACTTATTTGATCAAGAAGTTGAAAGAGAAAATAGAAATCCCTTGAAGGAAGAAGAAAAAAATCTTACCTCACTTCTTGAAGAATATATTTTTTCTGGAAAAGTCATAGACACAGATGCTTTTGGGCGAAGCATTTATTTGGAGAAGCATTTATTTAAAGCAAGCAAGCTGTAGTACGTATTAAACCTGTAGAGACGGGGTGTGTGAGGTACACAGGCACGCGGGCTTTAAGTGTAAATATAGAAGCAGTATAAAAAGGTCATCTGAAAATAAATACAATAAAGGCCGTCTGAAAAATTTTCAGACGGCCTTCCTATTTCGGCAACATTTCAAAATTTTTCTGCGCAGAAAAAGGAATACAGCAACTGTATCATCTCGGTTACCCTCGGGTCGGCAATGTAATATTGCCGTTCCCGATGGTTCACCTCAAACGATACCAAACCGGCTTCACGTAGTAGGGCTAATTGGCTGGACATTGCCGCTTGCGGCAGTCCGGATGATTCAGCCAACTCAGTTACATTGTGCGGCCTTTCATGTAGTTTGCACAATACGGCGAGGCGGTTGGGATTGGCCAGTAGTTTGAGAAAAGCGCTGGCTTCTTCGTAGGGTGGTTGATTGTCGGCAATAGTCATTTTTCACGCTTTTCGGCAAATGAGGAGGTCGAATTATCAGTCATAATGTCCTCAGCAGCAACTTTCAGACGGCCTTTGCTTAATGATTCCATGGCATTTTGGCCAGCAGGCGCGCCATGCCGCAGAATCCGGTTAACCCCGCCGTCAACAGGCCAGCGCCGACCATCACGTCTATCAGATAAAACCAAGGCGATACCAACCAACCTGCCAGCACGCCTAACAGAATCAAACTGCCCGCAATGGTTTGCACCTGCCGCATGATGTCCGGTGCGGCACGGTCGGCAACAATAGGAAGCCCTGCAGCTTTCCATGCCTGTAAGCCGCCTTCTAGAATATAGCATTCTCGACCTTGGCCAAGCGCTGACAATATTGTTTCTGCCTGTGTTGTACGTTTACCGCTCAGGCAATAAAAAATCAGGCATGGGGCTGTATCATCGGGCAGTTTGTCTCGCTGCTGCTCAGGCGGAAGGGATAATGCGCCGCCAATATGCCCGCCCCGATATTCGGCTTGGCTTCTGATATCGACTACCAACGCGCCCTCACGGATTTTTGCCATTGCTTCGGAAGGCGTGATTCGCGGGAGTTGTCCGACCGTACTCATGTTTTGCCTTCGTTATTTTTTGTTGATGCGGCAGGTGTTGATGCCCAATAAGCTGTACAGCGCACAGTTGCCAATCAGTGCTGTACCCAGAGGGATGATGCCCAGCCAACCCCACCAGCCAATGTGTCCGGTAGCGGCTGCAGCAATCAGTGCAACACCGATAACAATACGGATTACGCGATCCAAAGTACCCAAGTTTCGTTTCATTTTATTGCTCCTTGTTTCAGAATGAATTGTCTATAAATAAACATATATAACAAAAATCATATATTAGAAATATTATAGCTTTAAAGATGACTTTGTCAAATGGTTTACAGTAAAAGTGTAATGAATATTTGCATTGTATTTTTTAGACGTACAAATAGAATCAATCTCCAACGGCATGGTTAAATGTAAAAATACAGCCTTTATTTTTTAGAGGTACTGGAGATGATCTATGTAAGATGTTATTTATATTGGAAGAATGAGTAGTCAGTTTTCAGAAGGAATAAAATCATGACCGATTTGGAAAAGAAGTCCAATGGAGACGATTTGAAGACTGGATAATCCGTTGTGTAACTAGCAAGGGAGAGGAAATACTTTAAAATCAAATTGTCTACGAATTATAAAAGGCCGTCTGAAAACTGAATTTCAGACGGCCTTTTATTTCCTTATAACGTCATAATGTTCGTATCATTAGAAACGATAGTTCATGCCCAAGGCAAACTCGCGGCCGCGTTCGTAGAAGGGCACGCGTCCGTTGCCGTCGGGGAAGCGTTGGCTGTGCGAACGGTATTGCTTGTTGCCGATGTTGTTGACGGCGAAGTTGACGTTCAGGTTGTCTTTTTTCAGCGGCTGCCAGTTGGCGTAGATGTCGTGTACGCCGTAACCGGCTTTTTTGCCGTGTATCGTGCCTTGTCCGCGGGCGACGTCGGTGTATTTCACGCTTTGGGCGTAGCGACCGCGCCAGCCAATTTCGAGTTTGTGGTTTTCAAACTGATAAGACAGGCCGGTCAGCCATTGGCGGCCGGTGTTCCAGAAGGTGAACGAGCTTTCGTGGTCTTCCGCTTGAATCGGGCTTTCGCCGTAGTACATTTCGCCGTTCAGACGCGGTTTGACGTAGGATACGCCGGCGCGCGCGGTCAGGCCGCCCCAGCGGTAGGATGCGTCAAGTTCGTAGCCGTAGGTTTTGAGCGTGCCGCCGTTGTAAATCTTGCCGCGTTCGGTGATGGAGGCGGTGTTGTTATTGATTTTTGCCCAACGATAGACGATGAGGTCTTTGATGCGTTGGTGGAACACGCTGCCACTGACGTTGAAATTGTCGTTGCGCCATCTGAAGCCGAGTTCGGCGCGGCGGGCGGTTTCGGCTTTGAGGTTGCTGTCCAAATCGGCGGCGGCGCCTGCGCGTTCGTTAGCCAACAGGGCTTCGTTCAGGCGGGGCGCACGGCTTGCCTGATTGAGGTTTGCCAAGAGGGAGAAGTTGTCGTTGATGTCCCAAATCGCGCCGATGCTGGGGTTGAGCTGTCCGTGCGACGCGCTTTGTCTGCTGGCGGCGTTGTATTTGAAATGGTCGTAACGCAGGCCGGTGGTCAGGGTAACGGGGTGCAGGTTCCAAATGCCTTCCGCGTACACGCCGTATTCGGCTTTTTTCTCTTTGTCGCGGTCATACAGGCCGAGAATCTTCAGCCATGCGCCTTTGTCGGACGGCTCGGAGGTTTCGTGGCGGTAGTTGACGCCGTATTTCACCATGTGTCCGTCGCCGAAGGAGCTGGCGAGGTTCAGATTTGCGCCGGTTGCTTTGATTTTGCTTAACTCAAGCTTGCCGATGGGAACGCCGCCTTGCGCCGTGCCGGAAGCTTGGGCTTTTGGAGAAGGCGCGCCTTTAGGCGGTTTGGTGTCGTCGGTATTGATTTGGAAGACGTTGGCGTCGATTTTGTCGAGGAAACCGACGTTGCGGCCGCGGTATTCCAGATTGTAGGTCTGCTCTTTTTGATAAGTGCCGTCCACGCCGACATAGCTGTCAACGTTTTGGAACTCGGCTTTGTCGGTGCGGTTGCCTTTTTGGTATTCCTGACGGTAGGTCAGGCGGATGCCGTGGTCGTCGTTGAAGTCGTAGCCGAGTTTGGCGAGGTAGCTGTGCTGTTTCAGACGACTGCCGTGGTTGACATTGCCGTTGCCGTCTTTGTAGTCGCGGTTGTTGAGGAAGTTGCCTGCAAACAGGGCATCGAAGCCGTTTTGATAGCCGTAA
>NZ_JBQCWY010000302.1:0-3619 GCF_051956955.1 Neisseria sp. P0021.S005
AACGCTCGCCGCTGGAGGTTTTACGGCCGTGGAATTGGTTGCCGTACCATGAGGCTTTGCCGGGTTGGCTGAAAGAGGAAACTTGGGTCAGCGGCGTGTAGCGTTTGCCGGCAACTTTGTAACTGCGGTTGGCAGAAGGATGCAGTTTTTCGACTCGGACCACGCTGTCGGCGACGGCGGCATTGATGGAGAGGACGCCGATGGTGGCAGCGGCTAAGGAAAGGAGGGTTTTTTTAGTAAAAGTCAAAACGGGTTCCGTTCTTGAGTTGATAACGCAGCGGTTTCAGACGGCCTGTTATACGCCGCCGGCAAAACCGTTTTGCCGCCATGCTTCAAATAAAATCACGGCGACGGTATTGGAAAGATTCATGCTCCTGCTGTCAGGCATCATCGGCAGGCGGATTTTTTGTCCGGCAGGCAGGCTGTCGAGAACTTCGGCAGGCAGGCCGCGCGTTTCGGGACCAAACAGCAACACGTCGCCTTCGCGGAAGGAAACTTCGTCGGGGCGAGTAGAGCCTTTGGTGGTCAGCGCGAAAATGCGACGGCCTTCAAGGGCCTTGAGGCAATCATCGAAATTCTCATGTACCGTCAGTTTGGCAAACTCGTGATAATCCAAACCCGCGCGTTTCATTTTGGACGAATCCAGAGGGAAACCAAGCGGTTTGACCAAGTGCAAATCGGCACCGGTATTGGCGCAAAGGCGGATAATATTGCCCGTATTGGGCGGGATTTCGGGTTGGTACAAAACTATGGTAAACATATAAATCAATCACTTATAGAGTGGCATAATGCCGAAATGTTCCATGGGTGTCAAAAACTTTAAGCTATTTTTTCATTGGCGGACGCGCCAAACTCCAGCAAAAAATCTTACCTGCGCCTGATTTTTTCAGCGTTTTCGCCAATTCGTTTAAAGTCGAGCCGGTGGTGAAAACATCATCAATTAACAGAATATTACACGCCTTCGGCAATTCGGCTTTGATTTTGAATGCATTCTTGATATTTCGCAGACGTTCGTCGCTTTTCAGCGTACTTTGCGGCTCGCCATGCCGTCTGAAAACTGCGTGGCGCGGCAGCAGCGTCCAGCCGTAGCGTTTTGCCAAAATATCCGTCAACGCCTCGCTTTGGTTGAATCCGCGCTTGAGCCGCCGCTCTTTGCTCAAAGGCATGGGCAGGACAAAATCAAAGTGTTCCGTCGCCAGCCAGTCCGGTGCGTTTTGGCACATTAAATCCGCCAACGGACGGCTCATGCCCAAATCGGCCAAGTGTTTCAGCTCGCGTATCATGCTGCTGACGGGTGGTTCGTAATACAGCGAGGCCCACATTCTATCAAATGCGGGCGGCTTTTTCTGACAACTGCCGCACACTGCCCCGCCCGCGACATGGCGGAAACACAAAGGGCAGCTTTGTGCTGCGTCGATAAAATATTCCGTCAAATCGTTTACGCAGCCTCTGCAAAGGCCGTCTGAAACGGAATCGTGGCATAATACGCAACATCGCGCATTGAGCTGTTTCAAACTGCGCCACCAAGAAAGAACATTCATGCCACACTCCGCCAAAAAAGTTTATCTGATACACGGTTGGGCGGCGAACCGCCATGTATTCGACGATTTGATACCGCGCCTGCCTGCCGATTGGGACGTCCGCGCGCTTGATTTGCCCGGACACGGCGATGCGCCTTTTACCGAGCCGTTTGATATTGCCGCCGTTGCCGAAGCCTTCGCCGGACAAATCGACACGCCGGCACACATTCTCGGCTGGTCGCTGGGCGGACTGGTTGCCCTGTATCTGACCGCGCTTTATCCCGACAAAATCCAATCGCTCTGCCTGACGGCAAGTTTTGCCCGATTGACTGCCGACACGGATTATCCCGAAGGCTTGGCGCAACCTGCCTTGGGCAAGATGGTCGGCGCATTTCAGCAGGATTATGCCAAACATATTAAACAGTTTCTACAACTGCAACTGCTGCATACGCCGCATTCAGGCGAAATCTTAAACCGGGTATTGCCCGATTTGGCGCGCTGTGGCACGCCCTCCGCCTTACAGGCCGCGCTTGAAGCGGTCAACCATGCCGATGCGCGTCCGCTGTTGTCGCTGATTCAAACGCCGTCATTGCTGGTGTTTGGACAGAAAGACGCCATCACGCCGCCGCGCATGGGCGAATATTTACACCGCTATTTGAGCAACAGCGAGCTGGTCCTTATTGACAAAGCCGCACACGCGCCCTTTTTAAGCCATGCCGACGAATTTGCCGAAACCTACCGCAATTTTGTCGAAAAGGCCGTCTGAAACAGACTTAAACCATAAAAACATTGCTGGGCAAAGCCCGCTGACACGACCCACCATGACCGAACAAGACAAACGCTGGCAGATTCACCGCCATCTCGCCCAAGACACCGACGAGCGCCTGCAACTGGTCCGCAATGCACCCAAACGCATCATGCTGATTGGTGCCGATGCCGACATCAGCCGCAGCCTGCTGGCCGCGCGTTATCCCGACGCCGTGTTTGAAGAATACGATCCGAATGCCGATTTTTTGAAAACCGCCGCCGCCGCGCGCAAAGGTGGTTTTTGGCAGAAGCTGACCGGCAAAACCATTCCGCAGCATTGCCAAGCCCTGACCGCGCCGTTGCCCGAGGCATCTGCCGATATGTTGTGGGCCAACCTCAGCCTCAGCCGCGCCGACGATATTTTGCCGGTTTTGAAAAACTGGGCCGCCGCTTTGAAAACCGACGGATTATTGTTTTTTACCCACTTTGGCCGCGACAGCCTGAGCGAGCTGACAGGCCGTCTGAACCATGAAGGCATCGAATGCGAAGCGCCCACGCTGATTGATATGCACGACTTGGGCGATATGCTGGCTGACAACGGCTTTTACGATCCGGTAACCGACACGGCCAAGCTTGAGTTGAGCTATAAAAAAGCCGGGACGTTTTGGCAGGACATGGAAACCTTGGGATTGTGGAACGCGTTGAAGTTCAGCAATCCGCAAGCGGCAAAGGAATGTGTGGATAAGATTTTTGCCGACGAAGGCCGTCTGAACATCACGCTTGAAACCGTGTACGGCCATGCCGTGAAAAAATTGGTGTTGCCTCAAGGGGAGAATGTGGTGCAGTTTTTCCCGAAACGGCAGGGCTAGTTTGGCGGTTGTGGCGGTAGGGTTGACACCGCGATTGTGTGTTGACGAATGCGGTTTGTCGTTTGTATCGATTGCCTGCGCTGATTGAAATGTATGAAAAAGGCCGTCTGAAAAGTTTTCAGACGGCCTTTTGTTTGATTCCAAATTAAGCCTGTTTGGCCGCCCATTCGGCCGGAGTGGCGGCAACGGAAATAGACAGCGCGTGCAATTCGTTACTTTCGAGTTGCGGCTTGAGGCCGTCTTTAATCAGGCGGTGGCGGGCGAGGCGGGCTTTGCCTTCAAATGAGGAGGAAACGATTACGGCGAAGAAGTGATGGCCGTCGCCTTCGACTTCGACGTGTTCGCAAGGGGTAACACCTTCAATCAGGGTTTTGACTTGTTCGGGTAAAAGCATGGGGGTTCCTTGGGAAATGGTTTGCTTGTAAAAGAGGGCATTATACCGAATCTTGATAAAAACAGGCCGTCTGAAAAACCAAACTTCGG
>NZ_JBQCWY010000303.1:0-3611 GCF_051956955.1 Neisseria sp. P0021.S005
ATCAACGAATACATTGACGAGCGTTTCCCTCATCCTCAGTTGATGCCGGGTGATCCTGTTATGCGCGGTCGCGGCCGTTTGGTACTGTACCGTATGGAAAAAGAATTGTTCAGCTTGGTGCAAGTGTTGGAAAACCCTGAATCTACCAATAAAGAACAAGCCAAAGCGCGTGAAGCCATTGGCAATGGTTTGACACTGTTGGCACCGTCTTTTACTAAAAACAAATACATCTTGGGCGATGACTTCTCCATGATTGATGTTGCCTTATCTCCACTGTTGTGGCGTTTGGACTATTACGACATCAAACTGGGTAAATCTGCTGCGCCTTTGCTGAAGTACGCCGAGCGTATTTTCCAACGCGAAGCCTTTATTGAAGCATTGACACCGGCTGAAAAAGCCATGCGCCGTTAAAGGACGGATCTATGGCAACTTCAACCAAACCGTATTTGTTGCGTGCTTTGTATGAATGGTGTTTGGATAATAACCAAACACCGCATATCGTGGCTTGGGTAAATGAACATACCCGTGTGCCGATGCAGTATGTACGCGACAATGAGATTGTTTTAAATATTGGCCCTACTGCCAGCCATAACTTGAATATCGACAACGAGTGGGTCAATTTTTCTGCACGCTTTTCCGGCGTAGCGCACGAGATTTGGATTCCGGTCGGTCATATTGTCAGTATATTTGGCCGCGAAAGTGGAGAGGGTATGGGGTTTGAGGTAGAACCATATCAGCCTGCTTCTATCGAAGCTGCAGTGGCCGAAGATAAAAAAGCTGAATCTGCGGAAGAAAAACCGAAAAAAGTATTGAAGCTTGTGAAGTAATTAAAGATAAAAGGCCGTCTGAAATGTTTCAGACGGCCTTTATTGATTGGGTATTGAAATGGCAAAATTAATGAGCAATCAGTTATTAATTAAGCCAAACAAAAAAGCTCTTGCGTTTAACAAGAGCTTTTTTGTTTAGTGGTGGAGGTAAGCGGGATCGAACCGCTGACCTCTTGCATGCCATGCAAGCGCTCTACCAACTGAGCTATACCCCCGAAATTTGGTGGCGAATCAGGGACTCGAACCCCGGACACAAGGATTATGATTCCTCTGCTCTAACCGACTGAGCTAATTCGCCGTTTCGTGAAGTCGCTATTATAGTTTTTTTTGAATATTTGGCAAGCGCTAATTTTGGTTTTTTTTATTTCTTATTGTTTTTAAAAAATAAAAAGTAGGTTGTCAGGCTATAGCTTATGGCAAATATCGCCGTGGCTAAAGCCTGCCCAGTCGATATCGATGTTTTTGCCAAAAGCGATCACTTTAAAAAGTTCGCCCATTTCATGCTGATGTATCAGTTTCTGTACTGCGGCGGCTGCTTGGATGTATTCAACTGAATCTGGGCTGCCGATTTGTGCCAGCAAATCGGTGATGCCGAGATTGAGCAGGAAATAAGATTGGGGCAGGTAGCCGATTAAGTCCAAACCTGATTCTATGCCGGCGCGTGCAATATCGGTGAAATTGACATGTGCAGTCAGATCGGTCAGGCCGATGTTGAAAAATGGGTCATGGATGGTGTGGTGGCGATAGTGGCCGATAAATGTGCCTTCTTTGCGTTGCGGATGGTAATACTGGGCGGCGTCGAAGCCGTAATCGATAAATATCATACCGCCGCGCTGCAATTTGGCGGCCAGGGTTTGGATAAAGGCATATTGTGCAGGATGTAGCTCGCTTGTGTATGAATGGAGGGGAGGGAGGTACAAGGAGGCTGTTTGTATCAGTTCGGCTTGGGTCAATGGTCTGATGGCTTCGATTAGCTCGTCATTCTCTAGGCTCACGCCGATTTGTTGAAACCCTTCATCTTGATAAATCAAGCGTTCCACCGGCATGGCATCCAATACTTCGTTGCCGATGATGATGCCGTCAAAGTGTTCGGGTAATGTGGTGAGGTGGATGACTTTTGTGGCTGCTTCGGGGGAAGTATGTTCAAGAATATGTTGGCGTTGTCTCTCTGCAAGCTCTGCTGATAGTTCGATAATATAGTAATGATTTAGGCCGTCTGAAAGGTTTTGCAAGAGTGTGGCAGCGAGATGACCTGTACCTGCACCAAATTCATAGATATTGCCTGCTGTTTGCGGCAGTAATTCGGCAAGTTGTTTGGCAAGGGTTTGTCCGAATAGGGGGGAGAGGGTGGGGGCGGTAATGAAGTCGCCGTCCGTACCGATTTTATGGCTGCCTCCGCTGTAATAGCCGTATTGAGGTGTGTAAAGGGCAAGCTCCATAAAACGGGAGAAGGGTATCCAGTTTTGATGTTGTTCAATTTCGTTTTTTATAAGCTTGGTCAGGTGTGCTGAAGAGGCTTGTGCATCAGGGGAAGGAAGGGGGAGTTGTGGCTTCATGACTGTTAGATAATGTAAAAAATTTGAATTTGTTTGTATATTATAGCCCCTTGTGAGAGGGGTGGTAATCGGGTGTAAAAATACTATATGTAGTATTTTAAAAACATAAACAATACTAGATATGGTGTTTTATGCCATATAAAATGGCTAGCATATTAATTTGTCATGCATTTTTGTATATATAAGCTATTGAATTTTAAGTGTTTAGTGTTTCATTTCAGATAAAGGGTTGATTTGACCTGATTGCCAAAATTTCTTATAGTGTCGGTTGGTGGGGCATAGTGGGTGAAAGTGGTTACTTTTTCCTAAAAAGTGTTCCGTAGAAGTGAAGACGAAATATTTTAGGAAGGTGGGATTTTTAATCCCACTCTAGTTTTATTTTAATCGAATTTGGGGTGTAATGTGTTTGGCGGTGCTCATGAATTGAGTATGGACAGTAAAGGGCGGTTGGCGATTCCTGCCAAATTCCGCGATATTTTGCTGCGCCGTTATACGCCTGCAATTGTGGTCACACTGGATTCCCGAAAAAAATTATTGATGTACCCCGAGCCCGTTTGGGAAGAAAAAGCCGAGCAGATTTTGAAGTTGAAAGTGGCCGGCAATGAAGCTTTGCAACGGTATCAGAATTTGCTGCTGCACAATGCGGAGATTTTGGAGTGGGATAGCGCCGGACGCGTTTTGATTCCGGCCAATCTGCGCAAACGCGTAGATTTTGAAAAAGAAGTTACTTTGGTTGGCCGTGCAAACCGTATGGAGTTGTGGGGCCGCGAACATTGGGAAGAGGAAATGAATCAGGCTTTGGATATCGATCCTGATGAATTGGCTTTCCAATTGAGTCAAACGGATTTGCAATTGTGAGTAAAGTTGAAAATTATCAGCATGTTACTGTCTTGTTGCATGAGGCGGTGGATGCGTTGGCAATCCGTGAAGATGGGATTTATGTGGACGGTACGTTCGGCAGGGGAGGGCATTCCCGGCTGATTTTGTCGCGTTTGGGCAAGCAGGGTCGTTTGGTTGTTTTTGACAAAGACCCTGAGGCGATTGCGGTAGCCAATGAGCTGGCGGTGCAAGATAAACGTGTCAGTGTCGTACACAATGGTTTTGAAACATTTCAGACGGCCTTGGATGAATTGGGCATCGATAAGATTGACGGTGCGCTTTTTGATTTGGGGATTTCGTCGCCGCAAATTGACGATGGCAGCCGCGGATTCAGTTTCCGCTTTGATGC
>NZ_JBQCWY010000304.1:0-3611 GCF_051956955.1 Neisseria sp. P0021.S005
TGCCGCTGGCCGCCGCCATCTGCACCGTTGCCGTACTCGGTTTGGCCGGCATTCCCGTCAGCCTGTTTGCCATGTTCGGCCTGCTTTTAGTATCCGCCATCGGCGTGGACTATGCCGTCTATGCCGCTACTGCACATCACAGCGCGCCGGCAAAATTAGGCGGTATGCTGCTTGCCGCCGCTACAACAGCCATTTCCTTTGCCCTGCTCGCCATCAGCAGCACGCCCGCCGTTGCCGCGTTCGGTATGACGGTTACCATCGGTGTGGCATTCAATATTTGGCTGGCAGGCACATTGTTGAAAAATTAGACAAAAGATGAAGGCGATTGAAGTTGAAGCGATATTTTTTTCAACTTCTATCGCCAAGTTGCAAAAGGCCGTCTGAAAAATTTCAGGCGATGGATTAAACATTATTTATCATTAAAATCAAAGGTATTTTCAAATGTCCGTAGAATTTGACGTTGCCGTTATCGGCGCAGGCCCTTCAGGTTCGGTTGCTTCCGCTTTGCTGAACAAACAAGGCTTTAAAGTTTGCGTATTGGAAAAACAACATTTCCCGCGCTTTGTCATCGGCGAAAGCCTGTTGCCGCATTGCATGGAAATGTTGGAAGAAGCCGGTTTTGCCGATGCAGTGCATGCCGAACCCAGCTTTCAATTTAAAGACGGTGCTGCGTTTTCATGGGGCAGCCGTTACACAGATTTCAACTTTACTGAAAAATTTTCAGACGGCCCCGGTACTATTTATCAAGTGCGCCGCGGCATCTTCGACAAAATCCTGATTGATGAAGCGGCAAAACAAGGCGTCGATGTCCGCTTCGGACACGGCGTAACCGCGTTTGACAACAGTGACAATGTGGCACGTTTGAGCGTTGCGACCGATACAGGCGAAAACTATGAACTGACTGCCAAATTCGTTTTGGATGCCAGCGGTTACGGTCGCGTCCTGCCCCGCCTTTTAGATTTGGAAAGTCCGTCCGAGCTGCCTCCGCGCCAAGCCCACTTCACGCATATCGACGACAACATCACCAGCCCGAAATTCGACCGCAATAAAATCCTGATCAACACGCACCCTGAACATCGCGATGTCTGGATTTGGCTGATTCCTTTCGGCGACAACCGTTGCTCCATCGGCGTTGTCGGCACGCCCGACAAACTGGCCGGCGAATCAGAAGCCGTGTTGAAAAAATTTGTGTACGAATGCCCGATGCTGGCGGAAATTTTAGATAAAGCCGTTTGGGAAAACGACTTTCCGTTCCGCTCTATCCAAGGCTATTCCGCCAACGTGAAAACCTTATACGGCAAACATTTTGCTCTTTTGGGCAACGCCGCCGAATTCCTCGACCCAGTCTTCTCCTCCGGAGTAACCATTGCCCTGCACTCTGCCAAACTGGCTGCCGATTTGTTGGGCAAGCAGCTCAAAGGCGAAGCTGCCGATTGGCAAACCGAATTTGCCGACCAACTGATGATCGGCGTGAACGCGTTCCGCACTTATGTAAACGGTTGGTACGATTTCCGCTTCCAAAATGCCATCTACGCGCCCAACCGCAGTCCTGAAATCAGCCGCATGATTTCGTCTATTTTGGCAGGCTACGCTTGGGATACGGATAATCCATTCGTGGAAAAATCCGAGCAACGCTTGTCCACACTTGCCGCATTGGTGGGCGATTTGAAGGTAGAATAAGGACGAATGTATTTCAGACGGCCTAGACTGAAAACAGAACAGGCCGTCTGAAACTTCATCCATACCATTAAATATTTTGACCGATAGATAAAACCTTATGCGATTTATCCCTTTGCTTGCTGCACTGCTGCTCTCCGCATGCGCGACCTCGCTCCCCCATCCGCAAACGCTGCCGCCGCTTTCCAAAGAAGGCCAATGGTTCAAACTTGAACAAACTAATGCGGCGGGGCAAACCGTTCAAACCAATCTCTTGGCAGTCGAGCCTCATTCAGACGGCATCCGCTTTGTCCAAACCGATGCACTGGGTGCGCCGGTATCGCGCCAATCGGTCAGCACCAAAGGCTGGAAAAATGATGGTTTTGTGATGCCCAATGCCAGTTCGCGCCGATTGTTTGCCGCCTTGTTGCCGCTTTTGGCCGCCGAACAAGCCGCCACGCTTTACCCTGAAGCCCGCCAACAAAACGCCACCCATCAAGGCTTCTGCCCTGACGGCAAAGGCGCGGTGTTCAGCTACCGCGAGCGTGATTTGTGGTGTGTCGCCCACCATTCCGAACAATTCCTTATCGGCTTCCCCGACCAAACTTTCTGGACGGTCAGCCCGATTGCAGAAGACTAATTCATGAATACTCCTGTTTATCTCAGCCGTCCGGCACTAACCAGCGCATTGGGTAGCGGCTTGCAAGTTCATGCCGATGCCTTACTCACGCCGTCTGAAAACACGCCCCTGACTTTTTCAGACCAATGGGTAAAAGGCAAAACGCATGCTTTTGGTGCAGTCAAAGAAACCCTGATGCCTCTACCCGACAGCATTCCCGAAGCGCATCGCAGCCGCAACAACCAGCTTATCCTGCACGCGCTTTCGCAAATAGACGGACTGATTCAGACGGCCATTGCCCGTTACGGCAAAGAAAGGGTCGCTGTCGTGACTGGTACGTCCACCAGTGGCGCAGATGAAAATATCCCTTTGTTCCAACACGTTGTCCAAGGTGGTGAATGGACGGATGTTCCGTTCAAACAGCTGCAACACACCATGGCTTCGCCCTCCGAATTTATCGCCCAAGTTTACGGTTTAGACGGCTTGCGCTATACCGTTTCCACCGCCTGCACTTCCGGCGCACGCGCCCTCATCAGCGCAGCCCGATTGCTTCGTGCCGGATTGTGTGATGTCGTAATTTGCGGCGGCGCGGATACGCTTTCTCCGCTGACGATTAATGGTTTTGCCTCTTTGGAAGTGCTTTCAGACAGCATCGCCAAGCCTTTTTCCTCCAACCGCAACGGCATCAATATCGGCGAAGCGGCCGCATTTTTCGTGATGACGCGCGATGCCGATTTTGACGGCGAAATGCAGTTGCTGGGCTATGGTGCAAGTAGCGATGCCTACCATATGTCTTCTCCCCGCCCCGACGGTTTGGGTGCAGCCCAATCCTTTCAGGCCGCTTTGGATAAAGCCGGTTTGAAAGCAGAAGACATCGGCTGGATCAATCTGCACGGCACCGGCACGCAACACAACGACAGCATGGAAAGCCGAGCCGTTGCCGAAGTATTTGGCAGCCACACCCTTTGCACTTCAACCAAGCCATCTACCGGTCATACTTTGGGTGCAGCCGGTGCGATCGAAGCCGCGTTTGCCTGGTTGATGGCCAACCGCCAATACAATCCGGAAGGCAAACTGCCGCCGCAACAATGGGACAACGTACCCGATTCCGAGCTGCCCAACATCGCTTTGACCGACGAAAACAGCCGCTGGCCGTCTGAAAAACGCATCGCCGCCAGCTCATCATTTGCCTTCGGCGGCAGCAATGCTGTTTTGATTATCGGATAAGTCCTTATATTTAGGCTGTCTTTTCAGACGGCCTTTTTCTTTTCCGCAACTTAAAAAACAATAACATCAAAACAACAACCAAATCCGCCGAAATATGCCATAATAGGCT
>NZ_JBQCWY010000305.1:0-3610 GCF_051956955.1 Neisseria sp. P0021.S005
TGATGAAAACAACCCTGCCTGAGTATTGAGCAATATCATAAAAACTTTACCTTATTTTAAATAATGCTTTGAGTATTACAACAAACTAGGTAGAATTACGCTGTTTAATGGCTCGGTATTCCCAAAAATTTAGGACGACTGAATAATGGATAATCAAGAAATCAACAACGGCCGCCGCCGTTTCCTGACACTGGCTACTTGCGGTGCGGGCGGTGTGGCGGCTCTGGGCGTAGCTACGCCCTTCGTGGCCAGCTTCTTCCCATCGGAGAAAGCTAAGGCTGCCGGTGCTGCTGTCGAAGTAGATGTCAGCAAAATCGAAGCAGGCCAAATGCTGACTGCCGAATGGCAGGGTAAACCGATTTGGCTGGTCAACCGCACAGATCAACAGCTCAAAGACTTGAAAAGTTTGGATGGCGCAGTTGTCGATCCTAATTCCGAAGTGGATCAGCAACCGGAATACGCTAAAAACGAGCACCGTTCGATCAAGCCGAACCTCCTCGTCGCTATCGGTATCTGTACCCACCTGGGTTGCTCTCCGACTTACCGTCCCGACATTGCTCCCGCCGACTTGGGCGCAGACTGGAAAGGCGGTTTCTTCTGCCCTTGCCACGGTTCGAAATTCGACATTGCAGGCCGAGTATACAAAGGTGTTCCTGCACCGACCAACTTGGTTGTACCGCCTTACAAATATCTGAGCGATACAACTGTTTTGGTGGGCGAAGACTAAAAATAAGGAACGATAATTATGGCAAACCAAACCAATAGCAAAGCAAAAGCGTTGTTAGGCTGGATGGACGCTCGCTTCCCTCTGTCTAAAATGTGGAATGAGCATTTGGCTCAATACTATGCGCCGAAGAACTTCAACTTCTGGTATTACTTCGGCTCTTTGGCCCTGCTTGTCCTTGTGATTCAAATCGTCAGCGGTATTTTCCTGACCATGAACTACAAACCGGACGGCAACCTTAACGCCTACCATCTGCCTGCTGCCTTTACCGCAGTAGAGTACATCATGCGCGACGTGTCCGGCGGTTGGATTATCCGCTATATGCACTCCACAGGCGCATCTTTCTTCTTCATCGTCGTTTATCTGCACATGTTCCGCGGTTTGATTTACGGTTCGTACAAAAAACCCCGCGAATTGGTGTGGATTTTCGGTTCCCTGATTTTCTTGGCATTGATGGCAGAAGCCTTTATGGGTTACCTGTTGCCTTGGGGTCAAATGTCCTTCTGGGGTGCGCAGGTCATTATTAACCTGTTCTCCGCCATCCCTGTTATCGGTCCTGATTTGTCCACTTGGATCCGCGGTGACTTCAACGTTTCCGACGTTACTCTGAACCGCTTCTTCGCCCTGCACGTTATCGCTGTACCTTTGGTATTGCTCGGCTTGGTTGTGGCTCACATCATCGCCCTGCACGAAGTGGGTTCTAACAACCCTGACGGCGTTGAAATCAAGAAAAACAAAGACGAAAACGGTATCCCACGCGATGGTATCCCATTCCATCCTTACTACACCGTTAAAGACATCTTGGGCGTCGTTGTATTCCTGATTGTCTTCTGTTCTGTGTTGTTCTTTGCACCTGAAGGCGGCGGCTACTTCCTCGAAGCGCCGAACTTTGATGCAGCGAATGCGCTGAAAACACCTCCGCACATTGCACCGGTATGGTACTTCACTCCGTTCTACGCAATTCTGCGTGCGATTCCTTCGATGGCAGGTACTCAGGTATGGGGTGTAATCGGCATGGGTGCAGCAGTTGTATTGATTGCCTTGTTGCCTTGGCTGGATAAGTCACCTGTAAAATCTGTTCGTTACCGCAACAACTCTTTCAAAGTAATGTTGGCGTTGTTTGTTGTATCTTTTATCGGCTTAGGCATTCTGGGTGCATTGGTAGCAGATGATACTCGTACAGCTTTTGCTCGTGCATTCAGTGCATTCTATTTCTTGTTCTTCATCGGTATGCCTTTGCATACAAACCCTAAATGGTTGGCTGAAAAAGCTGGTGGTATTAAATATTTAATTAGCCTGTTTGTTTATGCAGCTTTAATTATTTATAACCTGTATTTAGTTGCAGTCTTGCCAAATTACATCGTTAAGGCGTTCGTTCTGGCTTACACTGTTTTCTTTGCAGCTATTCCATTCCTGAATGCGTTTAATAGCGAAAAAGCTACGCCTGAACGCGTAACCATGAGCACTACTAAACAAAAAATTATGTTCTTTGTTTACGTCGGTATTACCGTTGTTGGTGCTTACTTGTTTGCAACCAATATCTGATGAGGGCAGCGAAAATGAAACAAACTCTGAAAAACTGGTTTGCTGCCTTATTGCTGGCAGTACCTATGAGTGCAGCCGTCGCCAGCGGCGGCCATGCAAACTACGAAAAAGTCGATATCGACCTGCGTGATCAAGTCAGTCTGCAGCACGGTGCGCAAATCTTTACAAACTACTGTTTGTCTTGCCACTCTGCAAGCGGTATGCGCTTCAACCGTCTGAAAGATATTGGTTTGACTGAAGATGAAATCAAGAAAAACCTGATGTTCACAACAGACAACGTTGGTGACGTAATGGTAGCGGCAATGGATCCGAAAGATGCCTCCAAATGGTTGGGTGCGCCTCCGCCGGATTTGACCCTGATTGCACGTTCTAAAGGTGCAGACTACCTGTACGCCTATATGCGCGGCTTCTATAAAGACCCAACTCGTCCAACCGGTTGGAACAATACTGTTTTGGCCGGAGCGAGTATGCCTCACCCATTGTGGGAGCAACAAGGTATTCAAGCTGTTGAGTTGGATGCTAAAGGTCAGCCCGTTATGATTAAAGACGAGCATGGCAACCTGACTCCTAAGCTGTATTGGGAATCTACCGGTCTGCACAGCCGTCGCCTGCCTAACGGTAAAGTGATCCAAAAAGAGTACGATACTTATGTGCGCGACTTGGTGAACTACTTGGTGTACATGGGCGAGCCTGCTCAGTTGCAACGCCACCGCATCGGCTACATGGTTCTGGCATTCCTGTTTGCGGTAATGCTGCCATTGGCTTACTTCCTGAAAAAAGAATTCTGGAAAGACGTTCACTAATTCTTTTGAATCAAAAAGGCAAACCTGTTTCAGGTTTGCCTTTTTTGTTTGTGAAATTGGTTTATGCGGGAATAATGTAAATTTTGAAATTACTTAATATAAACAATGTGATATGTGAAATTCCTGGATTAAGTGTTTGAAATTATGTATAATTCTTTCTGAAGTTTTATAAGGCTATTAAGGCCGTCTGAAAAGATTTATCAGGAGTAAAAGATTATGATGACATTGTATTCAGGTATTACTTGTCCATTCAGCCAACGCTGCCGTTTTGTGCTGTACGAAAAAGGCATGGATTTTGAAATCAAAGATGTGGACGTGTTCAATAAACCTGAAGACTTGGCTTTGATGAATCCGTATAACCAAGTACCGGTTCTGGTTGAGCGTGATTTGATTTTGCACGAATCAAACATTATCAACGAATACATTGACGAGCGTTTCCCTCATCCTCAGTTGATGCCGGGTGATCCTGTTATGCGCGGTCGCGGCCGTTTGGTACTGTACCGTATGGAAAAAGAATTGTTCAGCTTGGTGCAAGTGT
>NZ_JBQCWY010000306.1:0-3580 GCF_051956955.1 Neisseria sp. P0021.S005
TACGCTTTTGACATATAATAAAAATATCTAAAGAGCCAGCCATGTATCTGACCCAACATACCGATTACGGATTGCGCGTATTGGTTTATACCGCCATCAACGACGACACCCTCGTCAATATCGGCACTATTGCCGAGACTTACAATATTTCCAAAAGCCATTTGATGAAAGTGGTTACCTCATTAGTCAAAGGCGGTTTTCTGGTCAGCGTGCGCGGCAAAGGCGGCGGTTTGCGCTTGGCAGACAATCCTGAAAACATCAATATCGGTGCAGTGGTACGCCATCTTGAGCCGATGCAGGTTGTCGAATGCATGGGCGACAACAACGAATGCCTCATCACCCCATCCTGCCGACTGACCGGTATCATCACCGGTGCCATCAAAGCCTTCTTCAATCATTTAGATCAATACTCACTGCAAGATCTGCTGGACAAGCCGACTTACGACATACTTTATACACCGCGCATCCCAATCAACGAAATACGCGGAACGGCCGACTAAATCTTCAGGCCGTCTGAAATAAAGATTTTCAGACGGCATTGGTTTACAAAACATTCTACAACTTAAATAGCTGACTTTCATTTGATAGGTTATTTTTTATACTAAATATGTTGAATATAAGACAACAGAAAAACCCAAAATAAGAATAATCATAGCAACCGTAAAATTTATTCTTAATATTTTCAAATAAAATTTATTGGATATTTTTTGTATTCCAAATAGCACTCTGAAAAATTTAAATTGCATACTTCCAATAAATAGATATTCAAAAAAACCTATATCTACCCCTTCTGATTTTAATATTTTATATACTATTACTGAATTAATTATAATTGCAATAAAATACAAAAATACTAAACAAAACAGAAAATAAGGCAATAACTCCACCAAACTACTCCTTCTTTTTTAAAAAGAATTTTCCCTAAAAAATATATTGGACGACATAACCGAATTTCTATACTCGACATTATATTCCAACCCTTCACAAACCAATAAATACAAAAATGCCCGAAGCCAAAAGCCTCGGGCATTTTTAATATTTGGTGGGTCCGGTGGGTTTCGAACCCACGACCAAGGGATTATGAGTCCCCTGCTCTAACCCCTGAGCTACAGACCCGTCAAGAGTAGATGCGGATTATAGCATAACTTGTTGCTTGTTCAAGATGCCGAGCAAATGTTTCAGACGGCCTGTTGGTTTTCTATTCGGGCATTATGCCGATACGCCCAATGCTTCCCAAACTTTCAAAGCGTCCGATGTTGCTTTGACATCGTGAACACGGATGATTTGCGCGCCTCTAGCCACTGAGGCCAAAGCAGCTGCGACGCTGCCGTGTACGCGTTTGGCGGCATCTTGTTCGCCTGTCAGTTCGCCAATCATACGTTTGCGCGATACGCCGATCAGAAGGGGGAATCCGGTTGCTTCCATCAATTCAGGCAAATGTTTTATCAGGGTGATGTTGTGTTGCAGGTTTTTGCCGAAACCGAAGCCGGGGTCCAGCGTGATGCGTTCAGGGGCAATGCCTGCTTGAACGCATTCTGCCGCGCGTGCTTTTAAATAGCGCGCGACCTCTTCGACGACATCTTGATATTGCGGATTAAGCTGCATGGTTTTGGGCAAACCCTGCATGTGCATAAGACACACGCCCGTCTTCGGCTGTTGCGCCAACAAGGCGACTGCGCCTTCATCACTCAATGCGGCAACATCGTTGATAATATCGACGCCGCCTTGTGCCAAGGCTTTTTCCATAATCGCCGTACGGCGCGTATCCAAGCTGACGGGAACATTCCACTTGGCCACTTCCACTAAAACCGGCTGCACCCTGGCCCATTCTTCTTCGAGAGAAACATCATCCGAACCCGGGCGGGTAGATTCGCCGCCGATATCGAGAATATCCGCGCCGTCTTTCAGCAGCTGCTCGGCATGTGTCAATGCTATTGAGACATTTTGCGAATAGGTGCCGCCATCGGAAAATGAATCGGGGGTCAGATTGACGATGCCCATGATTTTCGGTTTGTCCAAGGCGATTTCAAATCGGCCTGCCTGCCAAATGCGTGTGTTCATAATGCTTCCATTGATGAAATAATAGGATAGAGGCCGTCTGAAATTTTTCAGACGGCCTTTAGGTTTTAACTTCAAACAGTCAATTACATTCCGCCGTAATTCGGACCGCTTGCGCCTTCGGGGCAAATCCAAGTGATGTTTTGCGTCGGGTCTTTGATGTCGCACGTTTTGCAGTGGACGCAGTTGGCAGCGTTGATTTGCAGGCGCGGACTGCCGTTTTCTTCGACGATTTCATATACGCCGGCCGGACAATAGCGGGTTTCGGGCGAGGCGTATTCTTTGTAGTTTACGTCTATCATGACTTGCGGATTTTTCAGTACCAAATGGTCGGGCTGGTTTTCTTCGTGCGCAAGGTTGGCAAGGAAGACGCTGCTCAAACGGTCGAAAGTCAACACACCGTCGGGCTTCGGATAATCAATCGGCTTGCATTCGGCGGCTTTTTTGAGCTGCTCGTTGTCTTTGCCGTGATGTTTCAAGGTCCACGGGGCTTTGCCTCTGAAAATCATTTGGTCGATGCCGGTATAGATTGAGCCGAGGTAAACGCCCCATTTAAATGACGGACGGACATTGCGCGCGGCGTAAAGCTCTTGATACAGCCAGCTTTGTTCAAAACGTTGCTGATAATCCGCCGCCTCTTTGCCGCTGTCGAAGCTTTCCACTTCCTCGAGGTTTTCCAACATAGGGAACACGGCTTCTGCGGCAAGCATGGCGGATTTCATGGCCGTATGAATGCCTTTGATGCGCGGCATATTCAGGAAACCCGCCGCATCGCCGACCAAAACGCCACCTTTAAACGAGAGTTTCGGCAGGCTTTGCAAACCGCCTTCAATCAACGAACGCGCGCCATAAGCGATACGGCGGCCGCCTTCAAAGGTTTTGCGGATTTCAGGATGGGTTTTGAAACGTTGGAACTCTTCAAACGGCGACAGATAAGGGTTTTGATAATCTAAGCCGACCACAAAACCGACAGCGACTTTGTTTTCATCAAAGTGATAAATAAACGAGCCACCGTAGGTTTTGCTGTCCAACGGCCAGCCTGCGCTGTGCATGACCAAACCGGGCTGATGTTTTTCAGACGGCACTTCCCAAATTTCTTTAATGCCCAAGCCGTAAGTTTGCGGTTCGCTGTTTTGGTCGAGCTTGAATTGTTCAATGACTTGCTTGGAAAGCGAGCCGCGACAGCCTTCGGCAAACAGGGTTTGCTGCGCCCAAAGCTCCATGCCGGGCTGAAATGAATCGGTCGGTTCGCCGTCTTTGCCCACACCCATATTGCCGGTCGCAATGCCTTTGACCGAACCGTCTTCGTGATACAGCACTTCGGCGGCGGCAAAGCCCGGATAGATTTCCACGCCCAAATTTTCCGCCTGCTCTGCCAACCAGCGCACGACTTCACCCAAGCTGGCAATATAGTTCGCATGGTTGTCGAAATTCGGGGTAACCGGCAAGTTGAAGGCTTTTTTCTCGGTCAGGAACAAAACCCTGTCCTTCGTCACTGTACGCGTCAGCGGCGCGCCTTTTT
>NZ_JBQCWY010000307.1:0-3579 GCF_051956955.1 Neisseria sp. P0021.S005
TGATTACCATCGGCGACCGCAGCGTCGGCGGCATGACCCACCGCGACCAAATGGTCGGCAAATACCAAACCCCCGTAGCCGATTGCGCCGTTACCATGATGGGCTTCAACACCTATCGCGGCGAAGCGATGTCTATGGGCGAAAAACCGACCGTCGCCCTGTTTGACGCGCCCGCCTCGGGCAGAATGTGCGTCGGCGAAGCCATCACCAACATCGCGGCGGTCAACATCGGCGACATCGGCAACATCAAACTTTCCGCCAACTGGATGGCGGCGTGCGGCAACGAGGGCGAAGATGAAAAACTCTACCGCACCGTTGAAGCAGTTTCTAAAGCCTGTCAGGCATTGGATTTGAGCATCCCCGTGGGCAAAGACAGTTTGTCGATGAAAACCGTGTGGCAGGATGGCGAAGAGAAAAAATCCGTGGTTTCGCCGTTGAGCCTGATTATTTCTGCGTTTGCTCCAGTAGAAGACGTACGCAAGACTGTTACGCCTGAGTTGAAAAACGTCGAAGACAGCGTATTGCTGCTGGTTGACTTGGGCAACGGCAAAGCGCGTATGGGCGGCTCTGCATTCGGTCAGGTTTACAACAACATGACCGGCGATGCACCTGATTTGGACGATACAGGCCGTCTGAAAGCGTTTTACAACATAATTCAACAGCTTGTCGCCGAAGACAAACTCTTGGCATACCACGACCGCAGCGACGGCGGCTTGTTTGCCGCTTTGGTAGAAATGGCATTTGCTGCACGTTGCGGCTTGAATGTGGATTTGACCTCGCTGGTTGCCAACCAAGCCGATGTCAACGAAGCAAGCATCCGTGCATTGTTCAATGAAGAGCTGGGCGCAGTGATTCAAATTGCCAAACAAGATGTTGCAGCCGTAGAAGCCTTGTTTAAAGAAGCTGATTTGGCACTGCATGCTGTTGCGACCATCGGTACTGACGAGAAAATCGTTATCCGCAATCAGGCAGGCATCGTACTGGAACAAAACCGCGCCGACCTGCAACGCGTATGGCAGGAAACCAGCCACGCCATCCAACGCCTGCGCGACAATCCTGCCTGCGCCGACAGCGAGTTCGCACTGATTGGCGACAACGACCGCAGCGCATTGTTTGCCGACGTGAAGTTTGATGTAAACGAAGACATCGCCGCGCCGTTTATCAACAGCTGCGCGAAACCCAAAATCGCCATCCTGCGCGAACAGGGCGTGAACGGGCAAATCGAAATGGCCGCCGCCTTCACCCGCGCCGGATTCGATGCCTACGACGTGCATATGTCCGACCTGATGGCAGGCCGCGTCCACCTTGCCGACTTCAAAATGCTGGCGGCGTGCGGCGGCTTCAGTTACGGCGACGTACTCGGCGCGGGCGAAGGCTGGGCGAAATCCATCCTGTTCCACCCTGCTCTACGCGACCAATTTGCCGCCTTCTTTGCCGATCCGAACACGCTGACATTGGGCGTGTGCAACGGCTGTCAAATGGTCAGCAACCTTGCCGAGATTATCCCGGGCGCAGAGGCATGGCCTAAATTCAAACGCAACTTGAGCGAGCAGTTTGAAGCGCGCCTGAGCATGGTTCATGTTCCAAAATCCGCATCGCTGATTCTGAACGAAATGCAAGGCTCCAGCCTGCCTGTTGTGGTCAGCCACGGCGAAGGCCGCGCCGACTTCGCGCTTCACGGCGGCAAAATTTCAGACGGCCTCGGCATCGCTCTGCAATACGTCGACGGACAAAACCAAGTTACCCAAACCTACCCGCTCAACCCCAACGGCTCGCCGCAAGGCATTGCCGGCGTGACCAATGCCGACGGCCGCGTTACCATCATGATGCCCCACCCCGAACGCGTGTACCGCGCCGCGCAAATGAGCTGGAAACCGGAAGACTGGACGGAACTGTCCGGCTGGTACCGCCTCTTTGCCGGAGCAAGGAAGGCGTTGGGTTAACCGGCAGGCTGATTTGATTCGGCTTTAAAGAGAAAGGTCGTCTGAAAACGATTTAGCGCATTCTGCTATATCTGTTTTCAGACGACCTTTATATGTTCTTTTGCGTATAATACCGAACCAACCGCCGTCATTCCCGCGCAGGTGGAAATCCAGCCCCCTGCATTTCAGAAATACTCAAAGACTACTGTAAATTCAAGCTTCTGGATTCCCGCCTACGCGGGAATGACGGTCATAGGAAAATCAATGCATTACCCCAAATAATTAAATTAGAAAACTTAACTTTGATAGGAAGACTTAATGGCGAAAACAAAATATTCCGCACGGATCAATGGGGAACATATTGATGGAACGATAGAAATTATAAAAAGAATCGTCTTACATCTGCATGATATGGGCAAAACACAATTTAAGGTAAAAGATGTAGATGAACAGATTGAAGAACTAAAAAACCAATGGCAGATTACTCCTGACTATAATGATGATACACATGCTTCTTTGCATGTACTTAGTGTCAATTCAAACTCAAGGAAGCATTATCACGAATCAATGCACCAAGACTTTTTATGGTGGAAAAAAGGAGGAATATTTGAATTATACAAACCAACAAATTTTCAAATAAACTCAACCCAATCTTTGGAACAAGATCTCAGTAAACTCAAAGAACAATTAGCATCCGAAATTGAACCAGAAAAGCGAACCGAAATCGAAACCTTAATAAAAGCTCGTCAAGGGCAAGGCAGATTCCGGCAAAAACTACTCGAACTGTATCCGAGCTGTCCGCTGACCGGTCTAGATATCCAGCCTTTACTCATCGCCAGCCATATTAAACCTTGGAGCGTGTGCGATGATAACGAGCGTTTATGTCGCTTCAATGGTCTGATGCTCGCACCCAATATCGACAGATTATTCGATAATGGACTGATTACGTTTGATACCGACGGTACGATAAAAATCAGCCCGACAATCGATTCGGAAAATCAAAAGCGGTTGGGAATTTCTCCCGATATGAAATTAAAAATTCGACCGGAAAGCGAAAAATATTTCGAGTATCACCGCAACCATGTTTTCCCAAAAGAAGAATAAATAGTGTTGAACAGTCCGTTGATTTAAGGTCATCTGAAAACGGGTTGG
This sequence comes from Neisseria sp. P0021.S005, assembly GCF_051956955.1. Taxonomy (NCBI): domain Bacteria; kingdom Pseudomonadati; phylum Pseudomonadota; class Betaproteobacteria; order Neisseriales; family Neisseriaceae; genus Neisseria; species Neisseria sp. P0021.S005. Next base: position 3,075 of record NZ_JBQCWY010000307.1, read on the forward strand.
CACAAAATCCGCTATACCTGTTTTCAGACGACCTTTTTGCGTCCTTTTGCATATAAAGACCAAACCGACCATCGTCATTCTATTAGCGTATTCTGCAAGCAAAAGCATCATTCCGTATAATCATAATCCCCCTTAGCTCCCCATCAGCTATAATCGACATATTCAGACGGCCTTTCCCGACATTATGACTCGACAAGCCTTTATCCTCAGCGATTGCGAATTTTCCGAATGCGGCGAAAAGCCTTACGCCCTGTTGACCGCGAATCCGACGAAGGAACACCACTTCATCGCCCAAACCGAGCAGCGGCAACATTCGCATAATCCGCAGGTCAGCCCGCAAAATCAAAACGTTTATCGCTTACCGCTGTCTATGTTCCATACTGGCGAAAAAGCCCGTGGCAAAGAACAAAACCGCAGCGAAGCGATAAGCGTCAACATCATCGGCAACTTGGCGGCGAAAAACCTCTATACGCTGACCTTTGTCGAAGACTCCGCCAACCAATAC
>NZ_JBQCWY010000308.1:0-3578 GCF_051956955.1 Neisseria sp. P0021.S005
GGTATATGAGCCTCAAGATATTTTTAGGCTGTTAGATCAATAAACTGATAACAAGCCTTACACAGAGATTTTAATGGAGCCAGTATGGTAACCAAGTTCCAACAAGAAACCCTAAAATCACGTTTTGCACAAGCCAAAGTCCTTGTCGTCGGCGATGTGATGCTCGACCGCTATTGGTTTGGCGATGTGTCCCGTATTTCTCCTGAAGCCCCAGTGCCGGTGGCGAAAATCGCCCGTATCGACCAACGAGCGGGTGGGGCGGCGAACGTTGCGCGCAATATCGCCTCATTGGGCGGTAAAGTAGGGCTGTTGTCCGTGACCGGCGATGATGAAGCTGCAGATGCGTTGGACGCATTGATGATGCAAGACGGCGTTTCTTCCTATCTGATGCGCGATAAGCAAATTGCGACTACTGTCAAATTGCGTGTCGTTGCCCGCAACCAGCAGCTTATCCGACTTGACTTTGAAGAATTGCCTCATCGTGAGGTGTTGGAACAAATCAAACATCAATATCGAGAAGTGTTGCCTGAATACGATGCCATTATTTTTTCAGACTACGGCAAGGGCGGTTTGTCGCATATTTCCGATATGATCGATTGGGCGAAGCAGGCCGGTAAACCCGTTTTAATCGACCCGAAAGGCGATGATTACGAGAAATATGCCGGCGCTACGCTGATTACGCCGAATCGTGCAGAATTGAAAGAAGTGGTGGGCAGCTGGAAAAACGAAAATGATTTGACTGAAAAAGCCCAAAACCTGCGCCGTCATCTTGATTTGACCGCGATTTTGCTGACCCGAAGTGAAGAGGGTATGACCCTGTTCAATGAGGGTGAGCCGATTTATCAGCCTACACGGGCCCAAGAAGTCTATGATGTATCGGGTGCAGGCGATACTGTTATTGCCGGAGTGGGTTTGGGTTTGGCCGCTGGTTATACCATGCCTGAAGCGATGCACCTTGCTAATACGGCAGCGGGCGTTGTCGTGGCAAAACTTGGTACGGCGGTTTGCTCGTTTGCCGAATTGACCAAGGCATTGGAAGAGCAATAATTGCTGTTTCAGACGGCCTTAAAATCTAAAGGCCGTCTGAAAATAGAGTTGGAAAATAATCCAGACAGACAAGTTTTTATTTTCAGACGGCATGATTACTTCAAGGCCGTCTGAAAAATCAAAATAAAGGAAACTCATTATGACCATTATCGTAACAGGCGCGGCCGGCTTTATCGGCAGCAACATCGTTAAAGCACTTAACCAGCGCGGTATTACCGACATTGTTGCCGTCGATAATTTGAGCAAAGGCGAAAAATTTAAAAACCTTGCCGAGTGTGAAATTGCCCATTATCTCGATAAACACGAATTTATCCGCCAAGTGCGCGGCCATCTTCTGCCTTACGACGATATCGAAGCCGTTTTTCATCAAGGCGCATGTTCCGATACCATGAATCATGATGGTCTTTACATGATGGACAACAACTACCAGTACACGCTCGATCTCTTGGACTGGTGTCAGGATGAACGCATTCCGTTCCTTTATGCCTCCAGCGCTGCTGTATATGGTAAGGGCGAAATCTTCCGCGAAGAGCGCGAACTGGAAAAACCGCTCAATGTGTATGGCTACTCTAAATTCTTGTTTGACCAAGTATTGCGCCGCCGAATGGAAGAAGGTTTGACCGCCCGAGTCGTCGGCTTCCGCTACTTCAATGTTTACGGACAACAGGAACAACACAAAGGCCGTATGGCATCGGTTGCCTTCCATCATTTCCACCAATACCGCGAGCATGGTTATGTTAATCTGTTTGGCGCTAATGACGGCTACGGTAATGGCGAGCAAACACGCGATTTTGTCAGCGTAGAAGACGTTGCCAAAGTTAACCTTTACTTCTTCGATCATCCCGAGCTTTCAGGCATCTTCAATCTCGGTACAGGTCGTAGCCAACAGTTTAACGATCTTGCCGCTGCCACCGTCAACGCCTGCCGTGCAGCCGAAGGCAAGCCTGAAATGAGTTTGAAAGAGTTGGTTGAAGAAGAACTTATTCGTTATATCCCATTCCCAGATGCGCTTAAAGGCAAATATCAGAGCTTTACTCAAGCGGATATCACCAAGCTGCGCGAAGCCGGGTATAAAGAAGAATTCTTGGATGTAAAACAAGGCGTCAGCCGTTACGTTAAATGGATGCTGGAAAACTTGGTTTAATCCTTCTTGGCTTAAATGAAGAAAGGCCGTCTGAAAAAGGATTTTCAGACGGCCTCATCATTTTGGGAGGCTTTAAAATTATAAATTTGCCTTTATTCGATAAGAATGGAAATAGCGTTTTTTACAACAAAGGTTTCAAAAAGGCTTAGTAGGGTAGCAGTGGATCTGCTGGAGTATTTGTAAAAGCTGTTGAGATATTATAGGTGTGAATAGATGAAATGAGACGATGCTATAACCAGTAAAATAAAAATGACTGGAAGTTTTTTAGTCTATTTATATTTAGGGACTGTACTAGATTATCCATCTGTACTTTTTCTTTAATTTTCAGTGTATTATAATCATATTTCAAGGGTAGCATATCTGCTAATCTAGTAAAGCCCCTAAAATTAATACGAATGGTAAGCAGCAGGGACGCACTCAAGCTGAATATAATGAAATAACACATTTTAAGATAAGGAGTCATTGATATGAAACAGATAGTTGTCCCTTTAAGTGTTGAAGCCATGAAAAAATTAGATTACGATCAAGCTGATGATAATGAACTATATGTATTTAAACTTTCAGAACAAGAGGTTAATTTGTTATTTGAGAAAAATTTCTTCGATAAAATAAATGAGATAATAGATACATATATAGATGATTATGAGGATGAAAAAATAATTGATTTAAGAAAATTAATTATTCTAAAAAATTTTTTACAAGATAATTCCCATCAGGCATTGACAGATATCCCTCTTAGAATATATCAAAATATTTTATTTTTAACTCAGCTGGCTATTTCCAAACAGACAGGTTTATTTTTCTTTTTTTAAATAACAAGCGCATTTGGAAATGCAAACCATAGCCCATATAAAACTTAAACTCAACAAGTAGCATGTGTGCAGAACGCACGCATGCGGTTCTCAAGGTTTGAGCCAAAAGGTCGTCTGAAACAACAAATACCTTTCTTTTAATAAGTTGCCACAGCAATCAGACAAAAGCAGCCTATCTCCACATCCATATAGGCAACATAGGGGAGATATTTTGTAAATTCTACAAATATTTTACCTGCTAAACAGGGTAGGATATGGTATGAAGCGAACATTAGCTTAATAAACACTATGTCAAGATCGAATCAGGCTGGTACTAGATTGTTGTATTCCAATGATGGATTGCTATATAACAACTGATCGTTATATCTCTGCAACACAAATTGGAACTTGTAAATAGGAGTATAACTTATGCAATTAGAGATTATCGGCAGTAAAATTTATACTGAACAAGATTTTCATAATCAAATTTCAAAAATATTTTCTATACATGATTATTATGGGAACAATCTTGATGCTCTGTGGGATTTATTAAGCACAAATTTAGAACGACCGATTACTTTGGTATGGGAAGATGC
>NZ_JBQCWY010000309.1:0-3512 GCF_051956955.1 Neisseria sp. P0021.S005
CTTTATATGACAAGTTTCAGACGGCCTAAGACCTTTTATTCCAATTTTCAACCTTTCAGCCACAGTTTTACACCGCCTAAAAATAAGTTGGCGGATGCTGACAGTGTACATAGTATAATTACACTTTAAACAAACAATCTGATTCTATTGCTTTTATGAAACCGTTTTTCTGCAAAACCGCCATTGCCCTCAGCCTGACCCTCCCCGCCGCCGCCAACGCTGCCGAGTATGTCTGCAATGTTGAAGGCATCACTGTTTATACCTCACACCAGATCAACAATACCTGCCGCGTTACCGATTCGTACAGCCTAGTAGAAACAAATGTATCTCAAACAAACACTGAGCAGCTAAATTTGAATTCGACTCTTACAGAACAACAAACAGATCCGAAATTGGTTGGAACACAGAACATTTTCAATAAAACAGAAGTAACAAACCAAAAAACTACTAGATCAACGGCTGATCACTATGTTCCTGTTATAGAAACACAAACGGCAATAGCTCCTGTTGAAACCAAGCAATATCCCGTTAATACTTTCGCCATATTCAATACCACACCTGTTGTTCAAATATACCCCTCTGCACCTATCACTCAGGCACAAACTACCCCTCAGGAAAGTCATAGATCGGATAGCTTTTTCTCTCCTCATACTGAGCAGATATCTACCCAAACTCTCGCCGCCCTGAACGTGCACACTGACCAAGCTACCACCACCCAATTCCTGAATCATTCTCTAGATTTGGAGCCATTGGACAACAAGACAGCAAAAAGTACAACAGCCGAAGAACCGGCCAAAACTGAAGTTACACACACAGAACAAACTGTTTCCAAAACATCGATAAACCGCACAACCAATATTAAAAAAACAGTAACCAAACCACTTAACGCTGAAAACTCTTCTGCATCGTCCGACAAAACCAATATATTAACAGGATCTACAACCGAGATTTTCGCACTGACAGACTCGGTCAAGCCGACCGAACCCATACCAGCGGCAGCAGCAATTCCAACGAAGCCTACCAAAACCCCATTGCCCAAAGCATATGGACCAACCACTGATGCACTCTTCAACGATAAAGATGTCGATAACGACATCAAAATTCTGCTAAATGGTCCGAGCGGTGGCGTTACCAATACTGCCGAAGCTGCTAATCCGCGTCTGAATATCCTCCTACGCAACAGCATACAGAAACGCCAGGCCAAGCAAAATAGCCAGCAAGACATCCGCCGCAAAGCACCGATTCGTACCATTCCTGCAACCATTGCTGCACCACAACCCAAACCTAAAGAAACACGTAAACAGGTATTACAAGGTGAAATTCGCAACGAACAAACCGCTATTATCCGCCTTCAAACCCAGCTGAATGCGGCCAAACAAAAAGGCGATCAGATTAAAATCCAACAGCTGACCCGTACCATCAACGACCGCAAAGCAAATATCCGCGCTATTCAAGACGAGATGTCTCGTTGATTGGTTTTTGATACAAAAAGGCCGTCTGAAAATATTTTCAGACGGCCTTTTTAATGGTGCAAACCTTATTTATTCAAAAAACAAATACTTTCTCTAAAATCATTTTCCCCCATCACGCCAAAGTATATTTCTTCACATCCCTACCCTCGTGCGCCATTACTACTTCTAGCCAATCGGCGATATTTTGCCAATAATATTGCGGCTTTTCAGACGGCCTATCAGTCTGAGTACCTTCATCATTCAACACAACGGGAACACCCTGCTCTGTACCGGCTTCAAGCAAAATCCAGATACTGCCTTCATAGGTATCGGCACGGACTGCTTGATGTTCATATGCCCAACCAACCGCAGCTTGTCCGCCATTTTGCAAAGACTGCATCGCCAGAGATAATGGATGAAAGCAGGTATCTACATTGTTGTCGGCAGTAACGACCAAAGTTGCACCATGCGTTCCTAACGCTCGCGCGGCATGAAAAACGGGAGCATTGTGTAGGTTGGCAATAAAGTCAAACGGCATCGCGGCGTGATGGTTCAGCACATTGTCTGCCATTTTTTCAAATACGGATGGCGAAGAAAACGGCGTACCGAGAAAAACAGCGCAATCAGGACAGATTTCGCATTGCTCTTTCAGTTGCCCTGCACCAAGCGCGGCAATCAAACTCAAACGGCTGAGGCGGCGGGTATCTATACCGCTTTGCTGCTTTAAGGTTTGTTTGAGGATTTTACCGCCGGTGCCAGCGTCAGTATCAAAACGCACAGCGGCGGTAATATGGATATTAGGATTTACGGTTGCCATTGCCATACCAAAGATGTGTTGCTGCCGCCAAAACCAAACTGATTGGCCAAACAGAAAAAGCCGCCTTTTTGTGAAGCTGCACATTCGGAAAAACAAATTTTCCGCCCCTGATAATCGTTGCTTCCGCCTTGTTTTAAAGCGGATAAAAGCAGGGCTGTTTCAAGGGCTGCCGTGGCGCCAAGCGTGTGTCCAATTTGCGGTTTGAACGCCATCAAAGGCGGCAGTGTACCGAATATATTTTCCAGTGCGGCCAATTCGGCGGCATCGCTGTCAGCCGTGCCGATGCCGTGTGTTTTAACGGCTGCAATGCTTTCAGGAGCGATGCCTGCAACATCCAAAGCTCGACGCATCACCTGCTCTTGCGCTTGGCCATCGCTTTGAATCAGGTCATTGCCTGTATTGGCGGCGTGTCCGATAAGTTTCAGACGGCCTGAAGAAGATTCGGGAGCAGCAGAAGATAAGGCAAGCGCGGCAACACCTTCGCCTAAAATCAAACCGTTTCCGCCAAAAGGCTGATAGTGTTCGGCCAGCAAACCCAAGCTGTGAAAATGCAGCAAAGTCAGCCGGTTGAGGTTTTCAATGCCAAGCACAAAGGCACGCTCCGCCCCGCCGCGCAAGCAGTTATCCGCCTGAATCAGCGCATGGGCGGATGAAGTGCAGGCAGTAGCGAAACTGAAAATCTGCCGATTGCCGCTGCGCCGGCGCAAATCTTCGGCGAGATAAAGCAGATTATGTTCCTCTACCACCCTATTGCCTGCAAAATGACGGTTTTCATATTCGGAGATGGAATAGGAACTGGAACCGATAAACACCGGCGCATCATGCCAGCTTTCAGACGGCCAGCCTGCATTTTCGGCGGCTCGGCGCAAATGTTGTTCGGCAATATCCGCAAATTCCTTCCGCCCCAAACTGTCGCCGGCGAATGCACGAAAATAAGCAGCCTGCTGCGGCTGGTTTAAAAACGTATAAGACACCGCATCAGGCCATCTGAAATCCGTTTGCGGATTCAAGGCAGAAGTGGCCGCCGTACCGCAAACCCAACTCACGCGCCATGCTCCGCACGGATAAACGCCGCCAAATCGCGTACGCACATCATATGTTTGCGCACCATACGGTCGCCCTGCAGGCGAACTTGGAAATACTGTTGCAAGGCAACGCTGATTTGCAGCGCATCAAGCGAATCCAAACCGACCGGACTGTCATCGCCAAACAAAAGTGCATCGTCGGTGAAATCATCCATATCC
>NZ_JBQCWY010000310.1:0-3498 GCF_051956955.1 Neisseria sp. P0021.S005
GTGAAAACGACAACCTGCGCGAAAACTTCGCCAACGTCAAAACTTTAGCCGAGTTCGTCAAGAGCCGCCAAGCATAAGGGAGAGACAAGATGACCGAACAAGAAGTACGCACCCTGCTGACCGATGCACTGGTTAACCTGTTTGAAATCGAACCGGAACGCATCAAACCCGAAACCAACCTCTACGAAGATTTGGAAATCGACAGCATCGACGCTATCGACCTTATCGACCACATCAAACGCGAAACCGGCCGCAAACTGCAAGCCGAAGACTTCCGCAACGTGCGTACCGTAGAAGACGTGGTTCAAGCGGTCTTGAAAGTACAACAAGATTCCTGATTTTACTTTGAATCAGCATATTTTCAGACGGCCTTACCCACCGGCAAGGTCGTCTGAATATCAATAAACAACCTAATCATCAATCTTTCTCACTTATCCATAATATACAACTAACACCATGAAAAAATTCATTTCCCTACTGCTCTTACTCCCCGCCTTGTCTGCGCACGCTGAAATTTCCCTCATCAAAAAAATGACACATGCCGAGTGTATGCAAGTCATTCGTGATTCATTGGATATGTATAACGATATGGAGTTTTGTGAAAAAAACACGAACGAGGAAACTCAACGTAACGGGATGCTGGCATGGAATATGGCTGGATTTGCCAACAGCAAATCAGCAATGGCCCCTATCTGCCCAACGGTCAAAAAAATGACCAAACAAGAGCAGACTGAAATGTTTTCCCGCTATCCTAAATCTCATGAACCCAAAGAGGTTGCAAAATTCTGCACCTCGGAAAACCGTAACCGCATCGCCAAGCTTTATCCAAAATACTATAAGCTGCTCGTAGAACATGAAGCCTTTGAAAAAAATAAGGAAGAAAACGAATAATCCAAGACACCATCGACCTTATTGACCACATCAAATGCGAAACCGGCCGCAAACTGCAACTGGCAAACCTGCTCAAAGAACAATGATATTAATTGACTTCTCTCTTACGAAACAAAATATTTAATATCAAATCAATAATTTTCAACTGGAGAATTATAAATATGGAATCATCTTTATCATCGATCTTTATTGTTCTTGCATTGTTATCTACCGGTTTCCTATCTGGTAAATTTCTTGCACCACCCCTTCGACAAGTCCTACTCAAACCCTTGTCCTTTATTGTCCTGCTGCTGCTCTTTTTCATGGGCTATGAGTTCGGCGGCGTCTTTACCGACCCGAATCTGGGCGCGGACATCGTCAAATATGCCCTGCTGCTCGCACTGATTATCAGCGCGTTTACCTTGATTGCGCTTTATCGCAAACCCGAAGCCTCGACTGCTCCCACTCCATCGGGCAGCTTTATCAAACCCTTTTACGGCTGTTTCAAAGCCTTTGCTTTTTTCGGTTTGGGTGTCGCGGCATTTGCCTTTTTCGGGCGACAGGTCGGCAATCTGCCCATCGACAGCACCCATATCCTCTATCTGCTGATTTTCATGGTTGGCATGGACTTGGTTCATTTCCAGCTTGGCGGATTCGGACGTAGGATTTTCCTGCTGCCGCTTCTGACCGTTGCTGCAACCGCCGCCGCGTGTTTCGTTTTTTCGCTATGTTCGCCCTATTCGTTTGCCCAAAGCCTGGTATTGTCGGGCGGTTTCGGCTGGTTCTCCCTTTCGGGTCCTATGGTTGGAAAAGCGGTATCGCCCGAAATGGGTGCGGCAGCGTTTATGACCGATTTTTTCCGCGAAATGATCAGCATCGTCTTCCTGTATTTCTACGGACGAAAGCAGCCTATGGCGGCAATCGGCATTTCCGGCGCAGCGGCAATGGACTCCGCCCTGCCCTTTGTAAAAGAAAACTGCCGCGCCGAATACATCAAATACGCCGTCGTCAGCGGCTTTATCCTGACCCTTGTCGCACCGTTTTTTCTGTCCGCCGCCATTGCCATGCTGAACTGATCCTACTATTTTTCCAAACAACTTTCAGACGACCTCCCCCCCTAAAACCCAAAAGTCATCTGAAACCGAACACCATTATGAAAACACTGGGAAAATTCCTACTGACCCTTGCCAGCCTCGCCTATCCGCTTCTATGGTATTACGGCAGGGAAAACGGCGCATTTTTCTGGCTTGCTGCGGCCATGTGTGTGTTATGGCTGATACGCGCCGCCATGCCGCAAACCACAGCCCAACGCATTACGGCGATTATCCTTGCCGCCTTTTTTGCGGCGGTACTGGTTTTCAGACGGCCTGACTCGATGTATTGGTATCCCGTCGCCGTCAATGCACTGATGCTTGCCATTTTCGGCGGCAGCCTGTTTGCCAAACAAACCGTTATCGAACGCCTCGCCCGACTGCAACACCCCGACCTGCCGCCCGAAGGTGTGCGCCACACTCGACGCGTTACGAAAATCTGGTGCGCGTTCTTTATCTTCAACGGCGCAACCGCCGCCATTTTGGCAAGCTTGCAATATTACGATTGGTGGGCGGCTTATACAGGCATCGTGTCGTATGTGTTAATGGGAATATTATTTGCCGGAGAGTGGATTTATCGGAAATTAGTTTTGAAGGTTTAAACCATTAAAAATATTTCATCAATTATCAGCCTTTTGTAGACGGACAAAACGGCAAAACCGATCGGTTACTCCATTGCTTCAAAAGAAGTGAAAGCCATTCATTGGAAGAGTGGCAGGCAAATGATTACGAATTGGTACGCCAAACGACAAACAAACAATACGATGAATGCTTGGCCCAATTCAAAGAAGATACCAAGGCAAATACATCAAAATTATAAAACCTTAGAACCATCATGCACCTAACCCAAATTCTATCCCCCGACCTGCCCCAACACGACCTTATCGCTGCCCATCCGAATTGGACGCGTGCTGATTTCAACCGTGCGGTTTTTCATCTGTCAGGCCGTCTGAAACAGGCAGGCGTGCAAACGGCCGCGCTGTGGTTTGACGATGCCGCGCTGTTTGCCTGTGCCGTGTTGGCAGTGTGGCATTCTGGCGGAAAGGTTTTATTGCTGCCCAATTTGGCGCAAGACAATTTGGAGTGGGGAAAAACGGCAGAAGCGTTTTTAACGGATTCAACAGATAAAAAGCTGTCTTCAGACGGCCTGAACATCTGGCACTTGCCTGATGTATTGACTCAAACAGAATCGGAAGGACTGAGCACCTATCCTGAAAACCATCTGATTCCCGACCATGCCGAAGCATGGCTGAAAACATCAGGTTCCAGCGGTGAAGCGCAAATTATTGTGAAAACCGCCGCGCAGATGCAGGCAGAAGCCCTGACTTTGGCAAATACGCTGCCATTTGGACAACACGGTGAAACCGTGATCGGCAGCGTGATTCCGCAACATCTTTACGGCTTCACATTTCGCTTCGCACTCGCGCTGACAATGGGTTGGACTATGGAACGACAGCAGGCGGTTTATCCGGAAAACCTGCTTTCCAGCACGGCCGCACACGATAAAGTGGTTTGGATTGCCAGCCCGGCCGTACTC
>NZ_JBQCWY010000311.1:0-3471 GCF_051956955.1 Neisseria sp. P0021.S005
AGTGGATTTAGGCTGAACGACGGTTTCGGTTTTCGAAGCAGTCGGTGTGTTTTGGGTGGCGCACGCCGATAAAACAGCGGCGGTAATCAAGCTGAGGGAGAGAGGGAAAAGACGTTGAACGTTCATTGGATACCGTGTCGTTTTTAGAATCAAAATAACTGCTTATTTTAAATGATTTATGCGGAATAACCGAATTACAAACCGATATTTACATTTTCAAAGCCAGGAAATGACTAAGGCCGTCTGAAATATGAAACACTTTTGAGGTATTCCTATTTCAGACGGCCTTTTATGAAGGAAGTCGTCAATCGGGTTTGTGTTCGATATAGTCTTGCGGTTTGTCGGCTTTGCTGGTGCGCGTAACCGTGTATTCGCCTTCAATAATGTCTTCATCCTCTTTGGCGGAGCTGTAAGTCTGGCGGCTTTGGAAAGACTGAGTAGAAGAAACGGCCGCGTTGCCTTTAAACGGAATCAGCAAGAGCAGGGCGACGGCGGTTGAAATAAAGCCGGGGCTGAGCAGGAAAACCGCGGCGGCAGTATAGCGAATCGGCCACAGCATTTGATAGAGGGAAATATTTTGTCCGCTGCGGACGGCTGCGCCAGCGAGTAAAAGGCCGGAGATGCCGGTATGGCGCAGCATAAAGATACCGCTGATAAAGCTGAGAGCCATCACAAACAGCGTCCAACCGCCGCCAAGCCAGTCGGCAACCCAGACGATAGACATGATTTCCAAAAAGATTAAAACCAAAAAACCGATTCCAAAATACTGCATAAGTGTTTGTTCCTTCATTCAACGGATAGTGTCGATTGTCTTCTATCTAGATAAAGATAAACCTTATTTTTTCAAGCAAATACTGTGTGAAAAAGCGTAAACGGGCGTTGAGGCTGTCTGAACGGAGATAAAAAGAAGAATGATGTTTCAGACGGCCTTTAGATATTCTATCGCATCACATTGTTCCAATCGCTTTCAAAATAACTGACGAGAATTTGGTTGTTCAAATAATTTGCTTCCACCTTGCGCCTTGCCATATCGGGCGGAAAACGGAACATTTCGGCAACGGTCTGGGCATTGAGATAGCGGGTGGGTACGTCGAATTTTTGCGGAATGGGGAAGTTTTGGTCAAACCCTGCCAACACAAATCCCCATTCTCCAAAGGAAGGGACGTAGACATGATAGGGCGCGGTGTTCAACTTGGCCGCTTCGAGGGTGGCAACGACCGACCAGTAGGCATTGGGTGCGAAATAAGGCGAAGTGGATTGCACAACAATCTTGCCCTGCGGCTCAAGATGGCGGGCGACGAGGCGGTACATGGGGACGGAGTAGAGTTTGCCCAGCGAGAAATTGGACGGGTCGGGCAGGTCGATGATGATAACGTCGAATTTTTCAGACGACCCTTCCAGCCATTTGGCGGCATCGTCGTTGACGATGTGCATTTTGGGGTGGGATAGCGAGCCTTGGTTGAGCGCGCTCAAGGTGGCGGAGGTTTTAAAAGTAGCGGTCATGTCGGGGTCGAGATCGACCAAAGTGACATTTTTAACTTGCGGATATTTCAAGACTTCGCGTGCCGCTAATCCGTCGCCGCCACCGAGAATCAGGACGCGTTCGGTATTCGGCACCATCTGCATGGCAGGCAGAACGAGTGCTTCGTGGTAACGGGCTTCATCGCGTGAGGAGAATTGCAGGTTGCCGTTGATATAGAGGCGGGTGTCGTCTTTCCAGCGGGTAACAACCAGCCTTTGGTAGGGCGAGTGGCTTTGATAAACGACGGGATCGCCGAAATAGCTTTGTTCGGCTTTGAAGGAAATGCGGTCTGCGTAGGCGAAGGTGATGGCGAGGATGGACAAGACAATCAGCGCACGCAGGTGGATGGCGCGGTAGCGTGGCAGTTCGGCTTTAAACACGCGCGCGGTCAGATAGGCGACGGCGGCGTTGAGGATGCCGAACAATAAGGCGGAACGCGCCATGCCGAGTTTGGGAGCGAGCAGGAGCGGAAATAATAAGGAGACGGCGAGTGCGCCCAAGTAGTCGAAGGTCAGGACTTTGGAAACGAGTTCTTTAAACTCCGCGCCTTTTTGGTTTAACACGCGCATAACCAACGGGATTTCCATGCCGACAACCGCGCCGACAATCAGCACGAAGGCATAGAGCAGGGTACGGAACGGTGCGGCGGATAAACCGAAGGCCACAAATAATGCCAGCGCAGAAATGCCGCCGATGATGCCGACCAAAAGTTCGATTTCGATAAAGCGGTGCAATACGTCTTTATCTTTGATGTATTGGGTCAGGTGCGCACCTATGCCCATTGAAAACAGATAAAGCCCGATGACGGAGGAAAACTGCAAAATACTATCGCCCAAAAGATAGCTTGCGAGCGCGGCGATGATGAGCTCGTAAGCAAGGCCGCAACTGGCGACGATAAAAACGGAGATGATGAGGGTGCGGTGGGCGTTCATGATGACGTTTTTGTTGCTTGAGTGTGGGCAATGTAATGATTTTTAGGGTGGGCTGCAAGTTTATTTATAGGATGTAGAAAAGGCCGTCTGAACAAATTGTTTCAGACGGCCTTTAATCTGTCAGGCATTAATAGCGGTGTTTGAATACCATGCCCACTGCGTAAGAAGATTTTTTCGGCAAATCTTCTTCGTATTTCGGATTGACGTTTTCTTTCAACCAGCCGGCGCCGAGTGTGGCGGTCGTCCGTTTGGAGAAGCTGTAATCGGTGCTGACGGCGACGTGTTTGTAGTCTTCGCCGACAGAGCTTTTACCGTAGGCAAAGCCGATTTGAGGTTTGAAATTGCCTACTTTGTATGAGCCGGACACCATAAATTCTTTGGTATTGTTGATTTCTTTGTCGTAAGAACCGGCTACGTTGCCTGCCGCATCTTTCCATACGCCCCAGCAGCTGAAGCCGTCGCAAGTGTTTTTGGCGTATTGGAACGCGGCATCGACGGAGATTTTGTCTTTGCTGTATCCGGCCATGAATGCATGGGCTTGGAAGTCTTTGGTTTCGGTTGGAGAGTCGTTGGGTGCGTATTCGGCAGCGTAGTGGGCTTTAAAGCCGTTGCTTGGGTGGTAGTAGTCTACACCCCAGCCGAAGACCCAGTCGCCGTCACGTTTTTTATCCGGACTCCAGTCGTTGTTGTTACGTGCTGCATTGGAACCTGGGGAAACGTTGAATTTGAATTGGAAACCGTTTTTCCAAGGAGACTCATAAGCCATGGAAACGCGGCGTTGGCCGAAGCGGGAAATTTTGCCGAATTCCAAAATCGAGCTGTTGGTGTCGAACGGGTTCAGATAAATGCTGTTCATGGGCGTACTGATGTAACCCATTTTGACGGTGCCAAGGTTTTTGTAGCTGTTGAGCGCGACGTATGAGTCGGCAGTACCCCAGCCGCCCCAGCGGTCGGAATCGAAGTAAATAAAGGAGCCAAGTTGCCATTTCAGCCATAAGTCGTTGTTGAGTCGTACTT
>NZ_JBQCWY010000312.1:0-3468 GCF_051956955.1 Neisseria sp. P0021.S005
AGACGGCCTCTTTGTTTCTTTTATATCAAATGCTTTATCTATCCAGTCTGTCATTTGAAAAGTGCTACAATAGCCGTTTATTTTATTTTTCAGACGGCCTGACAATATGTGCAACCATCATCCCAAATATTCACACGATAATGACACCATCCGCATCCGCGGCGCGCGTACACATAATTTAAAAAATGTCGATTTGGACATTCCGCGCCACAAACTCGTGGTGGTAACAGGATTGTCAGGCAGCGGCAAATCGTCGCTGGCGTTTGATACTTTATATGCCGAAGGCCAACGCCGTTATGTTGAGAGCCTTTCCGCCTATGCCCGTCAGTTCTTACAGATGATGGACAAACCCGATGTCGATTTGATTGAAGGCTTGTCGCCTGCAATTTCCATCGAGCAGAAATCCACCAGCCACAACCCGCGTTCCACCGTCGGCACGGTAACGGAAATTCACGACTATTTGCGCCTTTTGTACGCACGCGTCGGCACACCCTACTGCCCCGAACACAAGCTGCCGCTGTCGAGCCAAACCGTATCTCAGATGGTCGATGCCGTCTTGAAGCTGCCGGAAGACACGCGCGTGATGATTCTGGCGCCGGCGGTGCGTGAGCGTAAGGGCGAGTTTGTCGATTTCTTTGCCGACTTGCAGGCGCAAGGCTTTGCGCGTGTACGCGTGGACGGCGAGGTCTATCAGCTTGACGAAGTACCGAAGCTGGAAAAAAACATTAAACACAACATCGACGTCGTCATCGACCGCGTGAAAGTGAAGGCGGACATCAAGCAGCGGCTGGCAGAAAGTTTTGAAACCGCGCTACGCCACGGCAACGAGCGCGCGTTGGCGATGGAAATGGACAGCGGCGAAGAGCATTGGTTCTCCGCGCGTTTTGCCTGCCCCGTATGTTCGTACAGTCTGCCCGAATTAGAGCCGCGCCTGTTTTCCTTCAACAACCCGATGGGCTCCTGCCCAACTTGCGACGGCTTGGGCAATACCAACTTCTTTGATCCTGAAAAAGTGGTCGCGCATCCCGAATTATCCTTAGCCGCAGGCGCGATTGACGGCTGGGACAAGCGCAACCAGTTCTATTTCCAAATGATTCAGTCGCTGGCGCGGCATTATGGTTTCGATGTGCAGGCTGCTTGGGAAACACTGCCTGAAAAAGTCAGAAAAGTTGTCTTGCACGGCTCGGGCAAAGAAGTCATTGATTTTACTTACCTGTCCGAACGCGGCACCACCTTCAACCGCAGCCACGCCTTCGAAGGCATCATCCCCAATCTCGAACGCCGCTACCGAGAAACCGACAGCGAAACCGTGCGCGAAAAACTACGCGAATACCAAAACCACCGTGCCTGCCCAAGCTGCGGCGGCGCACGTTTGCGCAAAGAAGCGCGCTACGTTTACGTCAGCGGCGAACCATTGCACGAAGTCTCCGCCTGGCCGCTGACCAAAACCCACCAATTTTTTGAAACGCTGGATTTGGACGGCAACAAAAAACAAATCGCCGAAAAAATCCTCGAAGAAATCACCGAACGCCTTGGCTTCCTGATTAACGTCGGGCTGGATTACCTGAACTTGAGCCGCTCCGCCGAAACCCTTTCCGGCGGCGAAGCCCAGCGCATCCGCCTCGCCAGCCAAATCGGCAGCGGCCTGACCGGCGTGATGTACGTATTGGACGAACCCTCTATCGGTCTGCACCAGCGCGACAACGACCGCCTGCTCGCCACCCTCAAACGCCTGCGCGATTTGGGCAACAGCGTGATTGTGGTCGAACACGACGAAGACGCCATCCGCGAAGCCGATTTCGTCGTCGATATGGGCCCCGGCGCAGGCGAACACGGCGGCAACGTACTGATTGCCGACACGCCCGAAAACGTCGCCAAATGCGAGCAATCCATTACCGGACAATACCTCAGCGGTAAAAAATCCATTGCTGTGCCGTCTGAACGCACGCCCGTCAATCCCGACCGAATGCTCGTCCTCAAAGGCGCGCACGGTAACAACCTCAAAAACGTTACCCTCGAACTGCCGCTCGGGTTGATTACCTGCATCACCGGCGTATCCGGCAGCGGCAAATCCACCCTGATTAACGACACTCTCGCCAAAATCACCGCCCGCGAACTCAACCGCGCCCAAGAAGAACCCGCCCCATACGACGATATTCAGGGCCTCGAACACCTCGACAAAGTCATCAACGTCGACCAATCCCCCATCGGCCGCACCCCGCGCTCCAACCCCGCCACCTACACCGGCCTGTTCACCCCCATCCGTGAACTCTTCACCGGCGTACCCCTCTCGCGCGAACGCGGCTACAACGTCGGCAGATTCTCCTTCAACGTCAAAGGCGGTCGCTGCGAAGCCTGCCAAGGCGACGGCGTGATCAAAGTCGAAATGCACTTCCTGCCCGACGTGTATGTCCCCTGCGAAGTCTGCCATGGCAAACGCTACAACCGCGAAACCCTCGAAATCCAATACAAAGGCAAAAACATCAGCCAAGTCCTCGACATGACCGTCGAAGAAGCCCGCGAATTTTTCGATGCCGTCCCCACCGTATCGCGCAAACTGCAAACCCTGATGGACGTAGGCCTCGGCTACATCCGCCTCGGCCAGTCCGCCACCACCCTCTCCGGCGGCGAAGCCCAGCGCGTCAAACTCGCCTTGGAACTCTCCAAACGCGACACCGGCAGAACGCTCTATATCCTCGACGAACCCACCACCGGCCTGCACTTCGCCGACATCGCCCTGCTGCTGGAAGTCATAGGTCGTCTGAAAGGCAAAGGCAACTCGATTGTGATTATCGAGCACAATTTGGACGTGATTAAAACCGCGGATTGGATTGTGGATTTAGGGCCTGAAGGCGGCGATGGCGGGGGGAGGATTATTGCGGAAGGCAGCCCTGAGATTGTTGCTAAGGTTAAGGGAAGTTATACTGGGAAGTATTTGAAAAATAGCTTATAGTTAAAACATAGAATATCAAAAAATCACATTCAATTCGTCATTGGGTATCTCTATAGTTAATAAGAAATAAAGGAGAAGATAATGCAGTTTAAACTAATACCGGCATTACTAGTTTTTCTAGGTTCCTATTTTCCTTTAGCAATTATTTTAGCAATTCAAGACATTAAAATATCTTCTTGGGACTCGAATATATGCATTAATTTAGATAAATGTCATTTACCTGAATTTCACAATCCTTGGACTTCTCTGCTAATATTCATGATTACAGGGGGATGCCTTATATTGACTTTTTCTATATTTAAAAAAGTCAAGTATGTATATCAAATTAAAATTAGAGAAGCCAAACCAATTCCAACAGAGCTGATTAATTATAGTTTTCCATATATAGTTTCTTTTATGGGAGTTGATTATGAGTCAATTGGGAAAATAGTTGGTTTGATTATTTTTCTTGCATGGTTGTTTTTACTTACTTATAAGTCTCAGCAAATTATTATGAATCCAATACTATTAATTTT
>NZ_JBQCWY010000313.1:0-3459 GCF_051956955.1 Neisseria sp. P0021.S005
TTCATTGATTTATCCTTAAAACGTGATGCACCAAGGCTTGCTTTAGCGACAAACTGCCTTAATGCGCTTCAGAAAGACCAGTCATTATAGTCTTCATGATTTCATGAGTGAAATGTCATTTCAACCCCAATTCGACTGAAAACAAAATGATTAGTTCGTCCGTAAGGTTAACACAAACAGACAATATACCCTTCATTTTTTACTTCAAAACTAAATATTCCTTAACATATAGCAAACGAAAGGCCGTCTGAAAATCCAAATATTCAGTTTTCAGACGGCCTGACAAACGGTCAATGCTATAATCCGACATTCCCATTTCTCTATATTGCCATACCATGAAAAACAACGATTCCGAAACCATGCGCCTCTCCAAACGCATGGCACAATTAGGCTTATGCTCGCGCCGCGAAGCAGACAGCTACATCGAGCAAGGCTGGGTCAAAGTCAACGGCCAAACCGCCGTACTCGGTCAAAAAGTTACCGAGCGCGACCGCATCGACCTCAACAAACAAGCCCATGAAAAACAAGCCGCGCGCGTAACCATCCTTCTGAACAAACCTGTCGGCTACGTCAGCGCGCAGGCAGAAAAAGGCTATAAATCCGCCGCAGAACTCATTACCGCCGAAAACCATTGGGAAGGCGATGACAGCCGTATCCCTTTCAGCGAAAAGCACAAATTCGGCTTGGCCCCTGCCGGTCGCTTAGATATCGACTCCGTCGGATTGTTAGTACTCACTCAGGACGGCCGCATTGCCAAACAACTGATTGGCGAAAACAGCAGCAGCGAAAAAGAATACCTCGTCCGCGTCCGTGGCAAACTGGACGACAAAGGCCTCGCCCTGCTCAACCACGGCTTGAGTTTGGACGGAGAAAAATTGCGCCCCGCCAAAGTCGAATGGCAAAACGAAGACCAGTTGCGCTTTATTTTGCGACAAGGCAAAAAACGCCAAATCCGCCGTATGTGCGAACTGGTCGGGCTGCGCGTCGTCGGTTTGAAACGCATCCGCATGGGCAAAGTCAAACTCGGCAGACTGCCGCCGGGCAAATGGCGTTATCTACGCACTGACGAATCGTTTTAATTGCAGATAACAAAAAGGCCGTCTGAAAACACATTTCAGGCGGCCTTATCTTTTACTGCTCACTCGATATAAGTAAACTTCGCACGTTTGATATTGCAGAGGATTTCGTACGGAATCATACCGGCAACTTCGGAAACTTCATTAATATTAATCACATCGCCCCAAAGCTCGACTTCCGCACCTAAACCCTCTTTCGAGGCTTCCAGCTCAACCGTAATCATATCCATAGATACCCTGCCGATAATACGGCTACGCTTACCATCCACCGCCACAGGGGAATTAGTGGAAGCGCGACGCGGATAACCGTCTGCATAGCCGCAAGCAATCAAACCGACACGGGTAGATTTGCTGGTGTAGAACGTTGCGCCGTAGCCAATCGGAGAATGCGGTTGCAACACACGTTCGCCGAAAACGCGGGAAGTCAGGCGCATAACCGGTTTCAAACGATCATCCACGCCGCCGAAAGGCGAAATACCGTATAAAGCCAGACCGGCACGTCCCCAATCGCGGCGCGCTTCAGTCACGTTCAAAATTGCGGCGGAATTGGCCAAGCTCTCTTCACCTTCCAAATCTTCACACGCCAAATCAAACGCTTCAAGCTGCATTTCGGTCATGCCGTTTTCCGGCTCGTCCGCGCAGGCAAAATGGCTGAATTTCACAATGTTTTCAACCGATTCGGATTGTTTCAATGCAGTATAGGCCGCAGCATAGTTATGCGGAAAGAAACCGGCGCGGTGCATACCCGAGTCCATTTTCAGCCATACGGTTGTCGGACGTTGCCACTCATGATGCACAAACGCCTCCAGCTGCCATTGGCTGCCGATTGCCGGCCACAAATCATAACGGTCAACATCCGCATATTCCGCAGCCTCAAATACGCCTTCCAACAAAACAATCGGATTTTTAATGCCGTTTTGACGCAACTCCACGCCTTCATCTACCGTTGCCACCGCAAAGCCATCGGCAATATCCGCCAACGCGTGTGCACATCTGACCGCGCCATGCCCGTAAGCATCGGCCTTAATCACAGCCAACAATTTATTGCCGTGCAACTCTTTGAGAAAACGATAATTTTGACGTAAATTATCCAAACGGATTTGCGCATTGAGCGGACGCATAATGTATTCCTCTTATCGGCATTTCGTTTCAGACGGCCTGCCCTATTACTTTGAAGTAAATATTATAGGTCAAAAACTACACAGGATTCCATGAAATACACAAGAATAATCTATTCATAATTTAAACCTCATGCGCGCCTTTAGGCATTTATGCTTCTTCTCAACCTGTTTTAAGGTTATGATTCAATCCAAATGAAAACGACAGACATCAAGGCCATGAAAGAACTCGACAAAACCGACTTAAAAATTCTCAAGCTCCTACAACAAAACGCACGTATCCCCATGACCGAATTGGCTGAAAAAGTCGGCCTCTCCACCACGCCGGTAACCGAACGCGTCCGCCGCTTGGAACGCGACAACCTTATTACCGGCTATCACGCCCATCTGAATCCTCATGCTTTAGGTCAAAGCCTCTTGGTCTTTGTCGAGCTGAAACTGCGCTCCAAATCCGGCAATATTTTTGAAGACTTCAAACGCGAAGTGCTAAAAATTCCGCAAATTTTGGAATGCCACTTGGTCTCCGGCGAATACGACTACCTTATCAAAGTCCGCCTGCCCAATATGTCCGCCTATCGCGATATGCTCGGCAATATCCTGCTGCAACTACCGGCTGCGTCCGAAAGCCGCAGCTATGTTGTCATGGAAGAAGTCAAAGAAGAAGTAGTATTAGACATCTAATTCTATTCAACCAATAAAGGCCTCCTGAAAGATTACAACATTCAGACGGCCTTTATTTTAAATAGGCAAAAAAAATGCACACATTCGACAGAATGTGTGCCAAGTCTACAAAGGAGAAATAGAGGAGAAACTATTAACTGACTACTCGAACCAGCTAACGAAACGAATTATGCAACAAGAGATTCAACCGCGCAAGTATTTTTCTTGTAAAGTTTCTTAATTATTCAATTTACAAATTTTAAATGTAATCATGTTTCAATATAGATAAAAAAATGCGCATACCGTCTCGATATGCGCCAAGTCTACAAAGGAGAAATAGAGGAGAAAAATCAAGCTGCATCAAGCAACTCAACGGCGCGAATTATCCTAGCCTTCTACCCCCCTGTCAACTGTTTTCCCATCTATTTTCAAGTATTTTGCTAAAAAACAACAAATCCGCTATTCCCCTCTTTTTCTTGCTATTTTCGCCCATATATAAAGAGAATTTAGGGCCGTCTGAAACATATATTGCCACTAAAGATAAACGGCTCCATACTCACACATTCATCGTCCATATCAACCCAACCCAAAGACCATGACCACCC
>NZ_JBQCWY010000314.1:0-3459 GCF_051956955.1 Neisseria sp. P0021.S005
ATAAACATCCATGCAATAACTTCCACATAGAAAAAAGAGTGTGTAAAAACACACTCTCCTCTTCAAATAGATTGCCGTCAAATTTTACTCTTAACAGCTGCATTCAAACATATAAATCCTGTATACACATCACTATGCCGGTGAAAAAGCATCACAGAAGAAGGCATCTTCCGGTAAAGCGCAATTTTGAGTCAGCAAACTTTGCGCATTCTCCGTCATGGCTGGTGACCCGCAAGCATAAACTTCATATTGGCTCAAATCAGGATAATTTTGTGCTGCAACGTTTTGCACATATCCACTCTCCCCTTTCCATTCAGAATCAGGCTTAGAAAGAACAGGCAAGAATTTCGCATTTTTCAGACGGCCTATTAATGCTTCTGCTTCTTCCAATGCGTACAAATCCTCCTGCTGACGTGCTCCCCAGTAAAAATGAACCTGACGTTCGCTATTCTGATGAATCAAATCAAGCAAGATGCTGTGGATAGGTGCGTAACCTGTACCCGTTGCCAACAAAACAATCGGTCTATCGCTGTCCTTTTGCAAAGTAAACGTACCCAATGGGCCTTTAATGCGGACAATGCCTTTTTCTTTGATTTTAGGCTCTGCACCAAAAATCATTTCCGAACATACGCCATTTTCTCGTTTCCGAATATGCAACTCCAAAACGCCTTCTTGGTCAGGTGAATTGGCGATTGAATAACTGCGACTAATATTACCCGGAAGCAACAAGTCAATATACTGCCCTGCATAAAATGCAAACGATGGGGCTTTAGGCAAAGCCAATCTCAACAAAGCAACATCATGTTTGATTTCAATCGTTTCGATACGTACAGGCAAAGTGCGCACTGGCAAAGCATTCGGATTAAACCCCTGCACATTGATTTTCAGGTCGCTCTTCGCAGTAGTACAGCACAATAGCACTTTGCCCTGCGCTTTTTCTTCTTCGCTGATGGCTTTATCAATATGATCGCCCATTTCAAATTCACCACTCATCAACTCGGCCTTACATTGTCCGCAGGCGCCACTTTTACAAGAATGGGGCAGATTTAAATTCTGACGGGTCGCAGCAGCAAGAACGGTTTCATCATCGTTTGCCGTAAATGTTATTTGATCTGATAAGGTAATAGTATGTGTCATGGTATTTAGAATAATTTTAGAATCAAAAATAAAGGCCGTCTGAAAAATAAGACCTATTTTTCAGACGGCCTGTCCTATCTATCAAGCTAATTTGGCTTTAATCAACTCTTGAACTTGAGCAGGATTGGCCTTGCCTTTACTTGCTTTCATCACTTGGCCGACAATCGCATTCAAGGCTTTTTCATTGCCGGAACGGAATTGCTCAATGGCTTTCGCATTATTTGCCAACACTTCATCCACCATCGCTTCAATTGCTCCAGTGTCGGTAATTTGTTGCAAGCCATGTTTTTCGATGATTTCGGCAATACCTGCTTCAGGCTCGGCCCACATTGCTTCAAAAGCTTTTTTCGCCAATTTGCTACTTAATGTTCCGTCTGCAACTTTAGCAACCAACTCGGCAAGGCGTGGAGCCGTAATCGGGCTTCCAGCTAATTCCAAACCTTCTTTGTTCAAAGTAGCAGCAAGCTCGCCGTTCATCCAGTTCGCCGTTAATTTACCTTGGCCGCAGGCTTTGGCTGCTTCTTCAAAATAGGCGGCTTGAGCGCGGCTGGCAGTTAACAGGCGCGCATCATAGTCAGACACGCCGTAATCGACAACAAAACGCGCCGCCATTTCATGCGGCAACTCTGGCATTTGCTCTTTGGCTTTTTGCAATTGGCCGTCTGAAATAATGACCGGAAGCAAATCCGGATCTGGGAAATAGCGGTAATCATGTGCATCTTCTTTCAAACGCATCACACGGGTTTCGCCTTTTTCAGGGTCAAACAGCATGGTTGCCTGCTGTACTTTACCGCCGTCTTCCAAGATTTCAATTTGCGCTTCCACTTCATAATTGATGGCTTGTTCCAAGAAGCGGAAAGAGTTGAGGTTTTTGATTTCACGGCGTGTACCGAACTCTGCCTGACCTTTCGGACGGACAGATACGTTGGCATCAACGCGGAACGAGCCTTCCGCCATATTGCCATCGCAAATATCCAGCCAAGTTACCAAACCGTGTAACGCTTTAGCGTATGCCACGGCTTCGGCTGCGGAACGCATTTCAGGCTCGGAGACAACTTCCAATAAAGGCGTACCGGCACGGTTCAAGTCAATACCGGTGGCACCGTTTAAACCCTCGTGCACGGATTTACCCGCATCTTCTTCCATGTGCGCACGGGTAACATTGATGGTTTTAACCTCATCGCCCACTACGATTTCCAGTTTGCCGTGTTCTACAATCGGCAAATTCAACTGGCTGATTTGATAGCCTTTTGGCAAATCAGGATAAAAATAGTTTTTACGGTCGAACACGTTTTTCTGATTGATTTTCGCATCCAAAGCCAAACCGAGTTTGATGGCTTTTTCGACGACTTCGCGGTTCATTACCGGCAATACGCCCGGCAACGCACACTCAACCACGCTGGCGTGGGCATTAGGCTCGGCACCGAATGCAGTGGATGCGCCGCTGAAGATTTTGGATTGGGTGTTGAGTTGGACGTGGATTTCCAGTCCGATTACGGTTTCCCAAGTCATAAGGGTCTTTCTGTCGAAAAAAAGTTAATCGGTTAAATGAGTGATTCGTTTTTCAGACGGCCTGAATAAAAAACATAATAGGCCGTCTGATAAGATAAGTTTATTTCCTGCGGCGTTGGAAACCGGGCAGTTGCCAATGGAAACGGTATGCAGTCAGGCGAAACAACAATCCGCCGGCAAAGAGCAGGTTTAACGTAAAAATATTAATCCAGCCCAAATGCCCGAACAGATAAATCAGCCCGCCAATCAAAATGGCTACACTGCCGTAAAGGTCGGTGCGCAAAATCATCGGCACATCATTGACCAAAATATCGCGCGCAATACCGCCACCAACGGCAGTCACAAAAGCCAAAGAAATAACGCCGAACAAATTGAGCTGCAAGGTCATACCGATTTGTGCGCCGGTAATGCTGAACGCTGCCAAACCGATGGCATCGGCAATAATAAAAGCAGCAGCCAAATAGGTGCTGCGATAACGTTGCACCCTTATCAACCATGCGATGGCAAGCGTGGCAAATACAACTATCAGCGCATCGGTTTGCAAAAACACTTGCGGAATCCGGCCGACCAAGCCATCGCGTATCATGCCGCCGCCGACAGCCGTCAGTAACGCAGTAATGACGACACCGAGTACATCCAACCGCTTGTTGTAGCCGACCAAATAGCCGGAAATGGCAAACGCGGCTGTCCCAATGATTTGAATGAAGTCGGTGGCTGTCATGTTTTTAAATATCTACAATATGCAGCACCTCAATACATTCAGGCGCTTTTATATGGTTTATTTTCAGACGGCCTTGAATCATCAAGGCC
>NZ_JBQCWY010000315.1:0-3452 GCF_051956955.1 Neisseria sp. P0021.S005
GGTAGTGCTGGCGCAGGATTTCGTTGTTTTGCAGCATTTCGTAGCTGCGGAGCATGAGTTCGGCAAAATCGACCACGCCTTCGCGTTGGCAGATTTTGTCGTATTCGGCGTAGCACTCAATCATGCGGCGTGTGTGCGGATCGGGCGCGCTCAACACGGAAGCGCGCAAACCGGATTCTTTTTGCGCGTTGATAAAGCCTTGCAGCGAACGCGGCGCGATGATTTCTTCGGCGATGTTGAGGCTTTTGAGCAGGCGTTTGATCAGGGAAAGCTGATCGCCGCTGTCGAGGATTTGGAAGGAAGAGGGCAGGCCGGCGTCGCGGTGGTGCAGGCGCAAAAAGCGGTGGCAGAGGCCGTGGAACGTGCCGAGCCACATGGCGCGGACGTTGACGGGAATCATCGCGCCCAAACGGGTCTGCATTTCTTTGGCGGCTTTGTTGGTAAACGTTACCGCCATAATGCTGTGCACGCTGGCTTGTCCGCTTTGCAAAAGCCATGCGATGCGCGTGGTCAGTACGCGCGTTTTGCCGCTGCCTGCGCCTGCCAAAACGAGGGCGGATTGCGGCGGCCAGGTTACGGCGGAGAGTTGTTCGGGGTTTAAGCCTTGCAGGAGATTGGGGGCGGATTCGTTGGGAAACATGAAGAGGCCGTCTGAAAAGAAATGGGAATGCGATATTTTAAAGGAAATACAAAAGGCCGTCTGAAAAGATGTTTCAGACGGCCTTTGTGTTGGAAGCCGATTAGAACGGACGTACTTCCAAACCGAACATACGGCGCGCGGTATTCAGCATTTGGCAGCTGAAGCCCCACTCGTTGTCGTACCATGCGAACACTTTAACCATTTTGCCTTCGGTTACTTTGGTCAGCGTAGAGTCGAATGTGCTGGCTTGGGTGGTGTGGTTGAAGTCCATAGAGACCAGCGGCAGGGTGTTGTAACCCAAAACGCCTTTCAGACGGCCTTCTTCGGAAGCGGCTTTCATCAGCGCGTTGATTTCTTCGACAGAAGTCTCGCGGCTTGCTTGGAAGCTCAGGTCAACCAGGGAAACGTTGACGGTCGGTACGCGGATGGCGAGGCCGTCGAGTTTGCCTTTCAGGGCAGGCAATACCAAGCCGACGGCTTTTGCCGCGCCGGTTTTGGTCGGAATCATGTTTTCCACGCCGCTACGCGCACGGCGCAGGTCTTTGTGGCGTACGTCGGTGACGGTTTGGTCGTTGGTCAGCGCGTGGATGGTGGTCATCACGCCGTTTACGATGCCGATGTTTTCGTTCAACACTTTGGCTACGGGTGCCAGGCAGTTGGTGGTACAGGAGGCATTGGAGATAACGGTCATGTCGCCGGTAATCACGTCGTCGTTTACGCCGTAAACGATGGTTGCGTCAACGTCATCGCCGCCGGGAGCGGAAATTAGCACTTTTTTCGCGCCGCTTTCCAAGTGGATTTTGGCCTTCTCTTTGCTGGTGAACGCGCCGGTACATTCCATGACCAGGTCAACGCCCAATTCACCCCATGGCAATTCGGCAGGATTGCGGGTGGAGAAGTAAGGGATTTTTTTACCGTTGATGATGAGGTGTTTTTCATCATGGGAAACATCGGCGTCAAAGCGGCCGTGAACAGTGTCGAATTTGGTCAGGTGGGCGTTGGTCTCGATGCTGCCGCTGGCGTTGATGGCAACGATGTCGAGTTGGTCTTGCAGTTTGTAGTCGAAAATAGCGCGCACTACTTGGCGGCCGATGCGGCCGTAACCGTTGATGGCAACTTTGATACCCATGGCTTTTCCTCTTCTTTTGGGTTTGGGTTGTGGATTGAATGGCGGCAATTATAGCAAAAATGTAGTGCTGTGTAATTAATGTTTTATTGAAATTTTTTGGTTTGATTATTTTTGATTGTGGATGATTAGAGTAGAAATACGGGTTTAAAATTAATCTTATTTTTGATTTTTTGTCATTTTATTTTTTATTCATTTTATTTTTGATATTTTATGCTTATTTTAAATGATGGTGATGAAGGGCGCAGAAAAAGGCGGATTGTTTTTGTTTATATTAAACGGAATTCTGGAGTGGTTTCTTGATTACAACATGCAACAGTGAAATTTTCAGACGGCCCGGATTGGACGGAAGGAAAACAGGCCGTCTGAAACATTTTGATGACGGGGGGTTTGAATGCGTTGGGTTGCCGCTTTTCCTTACGGGATAAGGGAAAGGCGGTTTGCGACGAGGGCGGTTGTCAATGGGAAGGGGAGGGGGAAACGGGGCTTGTGTGTTGCGTTTGGCTTGTATATAAAGAAGTGTATGAAGATTTTAGTCGTAGTGCATGAAGATTTTCCTTGCGATTTTAATGCAATACTGACTTGCCAACAGTGTTAAATTTTTTTACGATAAGGTCAGATTATGTTTGCATGGCCATAAGCGGTGCATTCTTTAAATACCGGATATTATCCTTGTCCGAATATCTATTTTAACCGGCCGGTTTGTCCGACCTGATTTCTAAATATATACGCGCAAGGCCGGGAGGCCTTGACGACACTCGATTTTTAAGAGGTTCATCGTGTCAAATTCTCAATCCAGCGAACGCGCGACGTTTAGCAGTCGCCGTGCCTTTATGTTTGCCGCCATCGGCTCGGCCGTGGGCTTAGGCAACATTTGGCGTTTCCCTTACATCGCCTTCGACAACGGCGGCGGTGCTTTCGTCCTCCCTTATTTGGTTGCGCTGTTGACGGCGGGTATTCCACTGTTGCTGCTCGACTATGCCATCGGCCACCGTTACCGCGGTTCGCCTCCTTTGGCCTTCCGCCGCCTCGGCCGTTGGTTTGAGCCGGTGGGTTGGTGGAACTTTCTGACCAACGTCATCATCTGTATCTACTACGCCGTGATTGTCGGCTGGGCGGCAAGCTATGCCTATTATTCTTTGACTTCGGCATGGGGTACGGATCCGCAGACCTTCTTCTTCAAAGACTTCCTGCAAATGGCCGATGCCAAAGACTTGGGCTTGGATTTTGTCGGCAAAGTTGCCGGTCCGTTGATTGCCGTGTGGGTGTTTACGCTGGCGATTATGGCTTTGGGCGTGCAAAAAGGTGTGGCCGGTGCGTCCACATTCTTCATGCCTTTGTTGGTGGTAATGTTTGTCATCATGGTGGGCATTGCGCTGACTCTGCCGGGTGCGGCAAAAGGTTTGGACGCTTTGTTTACGCCTGACTGGAGCCGCTTGGCGGATCCGAAAGTCTGGGTAGCCGCATATGGTCAGATCTTCTTCTCGCTCTCCATCTGCTTCGGCATCATGATTACTTATTCTTCTTACCTGAAGAAAAAAACCGACTTGGGCGGCACCGGCTTGGTTGTCGGCTTTGCCAACAGCAGCTTTGAGTTGCTCGCCGGTATCGGCGTATTTGCCGCATTGGGCTTTATGGCTCAAGCCGCAGGCAAAGAAGTCAGCGAAGTGGCATCCAACGGTATCG
>NZ_JBQCWY010000316.1:0-3438 GCF_051956955.1 Neisseria sp. P0021.S005
GGCCGCCATTTTGACCATTGGGATAACTGCGCGCCGTTGATGCCCATGGCGGAAACGGTTACGCCGCGTCCGGGGCGTTCGATATTAATGAAACCGATTTGCCAAGGCATGCTGCTGCTGAGGGTCATCGGCAGGGAAGCGTTGGTATGCAACAGTTGCCAGCCGTTTTGTGTGGCAGGGATTTCGCGGCCGTTGACGGTCAGGGTTTGCTCTGACCAAACCGGTTTGCCGAAAATGGAGATTTGTTGCATATCCATGCTGCCGTCGGCTGCGCTTAAGGTAACGCTGCCGCCATCGGCGCGTGCTTCAATACCGCCGAAAGAAAAATCGCTGTATGATTTGCGGCTGCTGATGGTGTTCCAACCGCTGCCGTTGTAACGGACGGTTGCCATGCGCTGGCCTTTGACGGTGTTGGGATAAACCCAACCGATGCCGCCGTTGCCCCATTGTTGTTGTAAACGGCGGCGCAGGCGGTCGGTGAAATAGTCGCCGGCGGTGTGGGAGTCGCCGACTTGGATAATGCGGAATTTGCCGTCTGAAGTATGGTTGAGCTGTTGCAGTTTGTTCAGCCAGGCAGGGTGGTTGGAGCCGTAGTTGCTTAACAGGCCGTCATTGGTTGCGCAGGCGGTAATAGGGAGTGCGAGAAGCGTGAGGAGTAAGGTTTTATTAAATTTCATGGTTGTGTATCGTGTGTAAAATTAATTTTTTCCATAATTTTTCCGGCCAATAGTTTTTGGCCTTCTGCGGAAAAGTGAATGCCGTCCTTGCTGCGGTAACGGATGATTTTTCCATCTACTTTGACAGAGTCGGCATATTCTTCTGCGCCATTGCTCAACAGTTTGTCGGTAGGCAACCAAATGGCTTGAGGCGACACCGTACCCGACAGGATTTTGTCGAGGTAGCGCATCTGTTCATTGAGCTTGGCTTTTTTCATGTAAGGAATGCCCAGCCAAATGACTTGGACATCATGTGCGGAGGCTGCATCAAGAATACGGCGGACGCGGTTGAGGTATTCTGCCTCCCATTCGGGGGAGGCGAATTTCAGGTATTTTTTACCCATCGGGAAATCCCAAGGGTCGTTTGGGCCTAAGAATACAACCAAAACGCGGATATCGGGTTCTTTTTGCAAAGTTTGTTCGATGGTTTTCGGCCAGTCGAAGAAATTGGGGTAGGACAAACCGGTACTTTGTTTACTGAGGTTGACCGATTGTACGCCATATTCTTGCTTGAGGTGTTTTTGTACGAAAGGTGCAACGCCCTGCATCAGCGAGTCGCCGGCAAAGAAAACTTTGTTGCCTTTTTTCAATACAACCTGCGTTGCCGACTGATCAGCCTGATTGCTTGGCTCGCTGGCTGTGGTATCTGTATTGTTAGTCGCATCGGAAGCAGCAGAGTCTTTTTGATTGTCGGATACTTCAATGTTTTCCGTATTTTCAGACGGCCTTGTTGCTTCAATGCCAGAGTCTTCCGAAGCCAAAGCGTCTTCCGTTTCCAGTGAAGCTTTCAGGCCGTCTGAAAATTCGTAGGCTTTTTGTTGCCAATCCGCACCGATACGCCACCAAGCGTATTCGGATAAAGGCTCAAGCGGACTGTTCTCATGATAGGTCTGCTGCCAATAGGCATTGATGGAGTTTTGGGCAAACCACGTCAGCGCAACCGCACTGAGCAGAATAGAAACAAACAGGGAGATAAAGCGTTTCATGTTCTGCTCCTTAGAAGTTGGCGTAAATAAAGCCGGGAATGCCGGACGGGGCGAAGATGATAATTAGGGCGAGGATAAGCGTGATGGGAATAAACCACAGCCATGCAGGCAGTTTGTCCAAGCCTTTTACCGATGCTTCAAATAAGCGAAGCAAATACGGGTACAGCGAAAGCATCATCGCAAATGTACCCAGCAACATGAGGTCGGTCGGCAGAGGCGCGTTCCAACCTTTGTCATTGGCAAATAATGCGCTGAACAGCATTTCCGTATCGGCAAGCGTTGCGCTGTTGAACACGACAAAAGCGAAACAAACGAAATGGAAGGTAAACAGCCAGGCGAGCGGTTTGCCGATTTTCAGACGGCCTAAGGCATTGCGGCCGACGATTTTGTCGCCGCAGTTAAGGAATACCAAAGCCGCACCGTGCAGCGCGCCCCAAATCAAAAAGCTCCAGCCGTAGCCATGCCAAATGCCGGAAAGCAACATGGCAATCATCAGATTGAGTTGGGTACGTCCGAAGCCTTTTTTGCTGCCGCCCAAAGGAATATAGATATAGTCGCGAATCCAAGTGGACAGGCTGATGTGCCATCTGTCCCAGAAGTCGCGGATGTTGATGGCGCGAAGCGGCGCGGCAAAGTTTTTCGGCAGCTGGAAGCCGAGCAGCATGGCCAAGCCGATGACTAAATCCGAGTAGCCGGAAAAGTCGAAAAAGAGTTGGAAGGTGTAGCCATAAATCGCAGACAACACGCCCCAGCCGTCGAACTGGGCCGGATTTTCAAAAACAGGCGATACCCAGCCTTCTGCCAATACGCCGGCAAGCCACCACTTTTTGGCAATGCCCAATACAATCAGGCCGACCGCCAAAGCCGGATAAATCAGCTGGCGTGCTTGTTTGGTGCGGATTTGCGCCAATGCGCCCGCTTGTTCGCCGTCTATGCTTTTAAAAGCGGCCGCACGGATAATCGGGCCGGATGTGATGGTGGGGAAGAAGCTCAGATGCAGTAGGAGCTCGTGCCATTCAAAACGGTCTCCTTTAGGCTTGCGGTAGCAATACACTAAGTAAGCCAGCGATTGGAAAGTGTAATAAGACAAGCCCAAGGGCAAAAGGATATCGATGACGGCGCTTTGCCCCGTATATTGCTGAATAATCGGGCGGAAAAAGTCGAAATATTTGAAGAAACACAAAACAGTCAATGCCGCCGAAATACCGCAACCCAGCCAAAATTTGCGGATATTCTCGTTTTCAGAAAACATCAGTACGCTGACCAGGTAAACCACAGACGAGTAAACCAAAATCAGCGCGGCAAAAATAGGGTCGATACGGTAAAGCCAGCCTAGCCCGGCAACCAAAAGTAAAACGTTTTGAACTTGCGGCAAACGCGCAAATGCCCAGTACAAGGGCAAAAATACGATAAAGAATACCGCAAACTCAATAGACAGCAACGGCATGACAATTCCTTGATGTGTTTAAACTTTCAAACTTTTCGATTGATTGTTATTTTTTGGCGTTAAGTTTGGCACGGATGACTTCGACTACCGCAGGTAAAATCGAAATCACGATGATTGCCGCCATGACTAAGCCCAGATTGTTTTTGACGACGGGGATATTGGCGAAGAAGTAGCCTGCATAGGAAAACGACAATACCCACAACACCGCGCCGATAATGTTGTAACGGATAAACGTCGCGTAGTGCATATCGCCCATACCGGCGACAAATGGCGCAAACGTCCGCACAAT
>NZ_JBQCWY010000317.1:0-3431 GCF_051956955.1 Neisseria sp. P0021.S005
CAATGATAATATGATATTAAATTTAATATGTAAATAGAAAAAATGCCGTCTGAAACTTTTTCAGACGGCATTGTTATTGATTAACCTTTATAACTTGCTTCTAATATCCTCTACTGCTTTCACTAAGGCCTCGGAAAGCGAAGGATCAAAAGAAGAGCGGCCTGCTTGGACGATATTTGAACACACAGCCTCCCGAAGGCTGCTGACGGGATAGGTCGGCATAAAGTTTGTAGCTGCTAGAGTTTTAACACACAGCGACCCGAAGGTGGCTGTCAAGCTTTTCCAAGGTTGCTTTAGCATCATGGGCGGTTTCAACACACAGCCACCTGAAGGTGGCTGGACGGTTGGAAATCACGATCATATCGCCCTTGCGGTTTCAACACACAGCCGCCCGAAGGTGGCTGGGTTCACGCGCATCGGCACGCGCCTGATGCGCGAAGTTTCAACACACAGCCGCCTGAAGGCGGCTGACTCTATAAGCTGGTTAATTTGCTGCAACAATTAAAAGTTTCAACACTCAGCCGCCTGAAGGCGGCTGATTGTCTTTTGCGGTTGTTCTTTAGAGGAATCACAAGTTTCAACACACAGCCGCCTAAAGGCGGCTGGGGGGATATATTGCGCATGTATAAACCCTATACTAAGTTTCAACACACAGCCGCCTAAAGGCGGCTGGCTTATATTGCTGATACGCAAAGCACTGAAGCAACTTGTTTCAACACACAGCAGCCCGAAGGCGGCTGGTTGTACGCAATCTCGTTTCAAAACATACACACCTTGTTTCAAC
Source organism: Neisseria sp. P0021.S005 (assembly GCF_051956955.1). NCBI lineage: Bacteria > Pseudomonadati > Pseudomonadota > Betaproteobacteria > Neisseriales > Neisseriaceae > Neisseria > Neisseria sp. P0021.S005. Next base: position 785 of record NZ_JBQCWY010000317.1, read on the forward strand.
ACACAGCAGCCCGAAGGCGGCTGGGTCACTGGCCACATCTGCTTATGCTGCTTTGCCTGTTTCAACACACAGCAGCCCGAAGGCGGCTGGCAAACCATAGCGAGTTGACAAACCAATTTTTTGAGTGTTTCAACACACAGCAGCCCGAAGGCGGCTGGGTAAAGTGTCTTTATGCAAAGCATCATAATCAAAGTTTCAACACACAGCAGCCCGAAGGCGGCTGGACGAAGGAACTTGAAAATGAAACATACCGACGAAGTTTCAACACACAGCAGCCCGAAGGCGGCTGGGTATGGCCATAATGGCGGAGTTCAGTTAATTCTTGTTTCAACACACAGCAGCCCGAAGGCGGCTGGATCAGCCTTTCTTAACGGGTTGAAAACCGATAACGTTTCAACACACAGCAGCCCGAAGGCGGCTGGGAATCATGAATAAGGAGCATCTCCAATGAAAAAGGTTTCAACACACAGCAGCCCGAAGGCGGCTGGATTCCGCCTGCGCGTAAACCGACATTTCCCAAGGGTTTCAACACACAGCAGCCCGAAGGCGGCTGGCCGGCTTAGTCGATAAAGCTGCTTTCGAGCATTTGTTTCAACACACAGCAGCCCGAAGGCGGCTGGGATTTTTGTAATGCGTATTCAGGCTATCTTGTTGCTGTTTCAACACACAGCAGCCCGAAGGCGGCTGGCGTTATCCGGGCCAAGTTGGTAACAGCTTTTATAGTTTCAACACACAGCAGCCCGAAGGCGGCTGGACAAATCAGCTATGAACCGCTCTGCGTTTTTATGGTTTCAACACACAGCAGCCCGAAGGCGGCTGGGTAAGTGAAATTATGAGTAAGGAGAATCTCCAATGTTTCAACACACAGCAGCCCGAAGGCGGCTGGATATCTCTTAACTGCCGACCTTTGCACCATTTTGGTTTCAACACACAGCAGCCCGAAGGCGGCTGGGCGGGATTATCCAGGCTCGTTACACACTTATACCAAGTTTCAACACACAGCAGCCCGAAGGCGGCTGGGGGATTATCCAGGCTCGTTACACACTTATACCAAGTTTCAACACACAGCAGCCCGAAGGCGGCTGGGGGATTATCAAGGTTTGTAACACATTTATACCAAGTTTCAACACACAGCAGCCCGAAGGCGGCTGGTTGTTTTTGGCCTTCAGGCGTTTGACAAAATCGGGTTTCAACACACAGCAGCCCGAAGGCGGCTGGGTCATAACTTATTTGTACCGGCCTGCCCCAAATGTTGTTTCAACACACAGCAGCCCGAAGGCGGCTGGATATTGGGCATTGTCTGTACCCATCAACCAGCAGGTTTCAACACACAGCAGCCCGAAGGCGGCTGGGGCCTCTCTCAAAAGCCTTGCTCCATCAGGTTTCACAGCACCAATTTCGCTAAGCTCCCAAGAAAAGCAGAAATGCGAGTATAACACAGCCTTTTCCGTTGCGTCCGTATTCGCAATATCCTGATTGTTAAAGAACAATCCCAGTTCGCCAACCCTGCCGCATTTTCATGAGAACCGCAGGTTGGCGATTCACACAATCAACGTATCCTTAAACACATCTACTGCCGGTCTTGCGCCGTGGTGTTCTACTTTCCGCCTCCATTTGCTGCCTAAATGGTAAAAACGCAGACTGTCGGTTTCAGGGTTGTAGATTTTCAAGAGTTTGTCTTTTAAAACAACCCACTGGTCGGGCGCGATGTCGCATTCGAATACCGAATATTGCACGCGCACGCCGTAGTCCAAACACAATTTTGCCACGCGCCGCAGCCTTGCCTGTCCTTCCGCGTCTTCCAGCGAAATATCGTAAGTAATCAACATTAGCATTTTGTATTCCCATATACAGGCTGCTTTAAAAGTCGTCTGAAAACGTCCAATCCGTTTCCAGACGACCTGCAAACCTATCTCATCAAAAACGGCGGATATTCCGCCAAATCCCCGCGCAAATGCCGCGCCAACAGCATTGCCTGAATATACGGCAGCAAGCCGATTTCTACTTCTTCGCCTAAAAACGGATGAACGATTTTCTCTTGCTTTTTCTCCTGCAAGGCTTGAAATAACAACTTACGCGCATCGGCTTTCAGGCTCACCGCGCCGCTTGCCTCGGCAACAAAATCCTGTGGTTTTATTTGCCCGCGATTAATCAGTGACAACACCAACCTGTCCGCCCACCACGCGCGGAATTCTTCCAAAATATCCTGCGCCAAACTGTCGCGCCCCGGTCGGTCGGCGTGTAGAAAGCCCACCTGCGGGTCTAGCCCCACGCCTTGCAGCGCGCCGCTGATGTCCTTGCCCAACAGACTGTACACAAACGACAACAGCGCATTCACCCCGTCTCTGGGTGGACGGCGGTTACGCCCGTCAAAAGAAAAGCCGCTTTTTTCGCTCAAAAGCTGCCCGAACACGCCGAAATAACGCGCCGCCGCATCGCCTTCAATACCGCGCACCACGTCCAGCTCCGCCGCGCCCTTCAACTGCCGCAGCGAAATATTCAAAGAATCGACCGCACCTTGAATCGCCACATTCTCGCCATAATTGCGAATCTGCCGCTGAAGCACCCGCTTACTCGCCTGAATCTTTGCCGCGATGATATTGCGCGCAATCGGCACAGGATTTTGCTCCGACACCCGATACCTGTC
>NZ_JBQCWY010000318.1:0-3431 GCF_051956955.1 Neisseria sp. P0021.S005
CACGCCGCACCCTCGTGCGCGTACTCGAAACCATCCTGCGCCTGCTGCACCCAATCATGCCGTTCATTACCGAAGAGCTGTGGCAGGTCGTTGCGCCTCTGGCGAATGCCAAAACCGCCGACAGCATCATGTTGGCCGCCTATCCGCAAGCCGATAAAGAGAAAATCGTTCAGACGGCCTTCGATAAAATGGCCGCATTGAAAGACTTGGTGGAAGAAGTGCGCAAACTACGCGGCGAAATGGGTATCGCGCCAAACGTCAAAGCGCCGCTCTTTGTCGAAGGCAACGCAGAACTCGAAGGCCTGCTCAAATACCTGCCGTCGCTGACCCGACTGACCGAAGCCAAGCTGGTGGACAGCTTGCCGGAAGCGGAAGACGCACCTGTCGCCGTCTGCAACGGCGCGCGCCTGATGCTGAAAGTCGAAATCGACAAAGCCGCCGAAACCGCCCGTTTGAGCAAAGAAGCCGAGAAGCTGCAAAAAGCCTTGGACAAACTCAACGCCAAACTCTCCAAACCCGGCTATGTGGACAAAGCCCCCGCACATCTGGTGGAGAAGGATAAGGCGGAATTGGCGGAGTTGATGGATAAGATGGGGAAAGTGGAAGGGCAATTGGCGAAGTTGAGAGGGTGATTGGAAGGCAGCCTGAAAACGGTGGAGTGGTTTTCAGGCCGAAACACAGCTTTCATATTTTAAAAATTCAAAAATGTACGGAGACTATCATGGATATCGCTGCTTCTATTTTAGACCAACAGCTTTTAGGTATTCCGCAGGAAACCAAAGATGAAGTATGCCAAATTTTGAACATCAACCCAAATGACACGGACAAACTCAAATCCGCCCTGTTTACTTTTATCTGTATCAAAGACATTTTGGATTTGGATGAAGAAACAGCCTTGGATTGTCTGGTTGACGGAGGCGGAGATTTTGGAACGGATGCTGTTTATATAGATGAAGAAAACGATGGGGAATTTTCCGTTGTCCTTATCCAGTCAAAATACGCCAAGAGTTTGGACGGAAATAAAAATTTCCCACAAACCGGCATAGAAAAATTAATCAAGGCCGTTCAATATCTGTTTAATCCGGCTGCCGATTTGGGCGGCATCAATATGCGCTTGAAAGCCAAAGTCGAAGATATCCGCTCACGTATTCGGGACGGGCAGATACCGCAGATTCGGGTTATCGCCTGCAACAACGGGCTGAAATGGAACCGGGAAGCGCAAACCGATATTGACCGCGAATTTCAATCTGTATCCCAAGTGTCATGGGAGTATGCCAACCATGAAACCCTGCTGGCTATCCGTAGCCGCACAAAACCTGTCGATGCCGTATTGCGGCTGAAAGGCAAAGCAGTAATTGAAGATATGAATTTCAGCCGCGTCTGTATCGGGCGGATTCCTGTTAAAGAAATTGCCCAATTAATGAGACAGCATGGCGAAAAACTACTGGAAAGGAATATCCGCCGTTATCTCGGTTTGACAGGAAACCGCGTTAATCAGGATATCCAAAGAACCCTGCAACACGAGCCGGATAATTTCTATTTTTACAATAACGGGCTGACTTTGATATGCAGAAGTTTTTCCTATAATGCCTTGCAGACATCCGATTACCAGGTCAATGTTACGGATTTGCAGATTGTAAACGGCGGTCAGACATCCATGACCCTGATGAACGCAATAGCAGATTTTTCCGATATTTCGGACAATGCCAGCGTGTTGGTGCGCATCTACGAGCTGCCAAAAGAGCAAAACGATTTGGTTATGAAAATCACCCATGCCACCAACAGCCAAAATCCTGTGGATTTGAAGGATTTGAGAGCCAACGATCCCCAGCAGCAGCGTTTGGAGATATCGATTGCAGAGTTGGGTTACACCTACCGACGCAAGCGTAGCCAGGAAGCAGGAAAAAACGATATTACATCAGGCACGGTTGCCGAAGCGGTACTTTCGGTTGTCAAAGAAAAACCCCAGCAGGCGAAATTTTTCACCAAGGAGCATTTTGGTAAATTGTATGGCGAAATTTTCGATAATTTGAACGGGGCGCAGGCGGTATTGTCCGTATTGATTTACCGTATGGCAGAGAACAGAAGAAAACGCCCGCAGGAAAATGATCCCGACTTTGTCCGTTATGCTTCCTGTTTTATTGCCATGCAGATTGGCAGGAAACTTCTTGCAGATTCAGGATTGGCATCATTTGATTTGGTTAATCATCAAAATTTCGTTTCTTTGCAGGCACGGCTGGATGAAAAGGGCGAAGCTTACCTTCAAGCAGCAATACAGGACATCCGGCAGGCACTTGCTGCACTTTACAACGATAGCTCAGAAATTTCTTTACAACAACTTGCCGCCACGTTTAGACGTGGAGATTTAATTAATTACTTGAAGTAACCGACTAACCAATGGGGAGGCCGTCTGAATCCGTCTTTCAGACGGCCTCCCCATTTTCAGGCTGCCCTTCCCAAGTCAGCCTGAAACCTTTCCCCCGCCCCAAACCCATCCGCCGTCATTCCCGCCTGCGCGGGAATGACGGTGTTTGTTGCTTTTCAGACGGCCTTTTTCTTTTTTTTAATCCATCACATTCAATCAAACCAAACAATCTGATTTTCATCCACGCTGATGCTGATTTCCTGTCCGGTTTGCGGTTTGTCCGTATCGTGGTCGGCATGGGGATACCAAATCAAATCGCCGTATTGCGGATGGGCGAGGGTGAGGCGTATGCCTTCGGCGAGGGGGACGGCTTCGCTGATGCGGACGGCCGTGCCGTTCGGGTCGAATCGTATGGCGTGTTGGGGGATGTAGCGTGTGTCGCCGGTGTTGGCCAAACCGAGCAACAGGGCGGCTTGGGCGTTGACGGGGCGGCGGATAAGGGTTTCCGGCGTGCCGTGTTGGAGGATGCGGCCTTCGTGCATGATGGCGATGGTGTCGGCCATGGTGCAGGCTTCTTCGGCGGAGTGGGTCACGAGGATGGCGGGGATGTTTTGGCTGCGGATGCGTTCGGCAGTCAGGGTGCGCAGGTGGTGGCGCAGGTGGGTGTCGAGGCTGGAGAAGGCTTCGTCCAAGAGCAACAGTGACGGGCGCGTGATTAGGGCGCGTGCGAGGGCGAGGCGTTGCTGTTCGCCGCCGGAGAGGCTTTCGGGTTTGCGTTGGGCTTCGTGTTCCAAACCGATGTCGCGCAAGGCCTGCATGGATTGTTCTTCGATTTCGGCTTTGGGCAGACGGCGCATTTTGAGGCCGAAGCCGACGTTGTCGAGGGCGGTTAAATGCGGCAAAAGGGCGTAGTCTTGAAACATCAGCGAGATATTGCGTTTTTCAGACGGCATGTCGGTGATGTTGTCGCCGTTGAGCCAGACTTCGCCGCTGTCGGGACGCACCAGGCCGACGATGGTTTTGAGCAGGGTGGATTTGCCGCAGCCGGAGCGGCCGAGTACGGCGA
>NZ_JBQCWY010000319.1:0-3430 GCF_051956955.1 Neisseria sp. P0021.S005
CAGCCCTGCTTTGCAATGCACCTGCTTTTTCGTAATCTTTGAAAATTTCAGGATCGGAAAGCTGGGTATTGATTTCAGCCTGCTCGGTTTCCAAAGCGGCGATTTCATCAGGCAGGGCATCGAGTTCACGCTGTTCTTTGTAGGAAAGTTTGACCGTGCGGTTGGCTTTAGGTTTGATTTTTTCAGGCTCGGCAGCCGCTTTAGGCGCAGAGGCCGTCTGAATTTTCTCTTCCCGCGATTTTGCGTCGATATAGTCCTGATAGCCGCCGATGTATTCTTTCAGACGGCCTTGTCCTTCGAAAACAATGCTTTGGGTAATCACATTATCCAAGAACATACGGTCATGCGAGACAAGGAATACCGTGCCTTGATAATCGCGCAGTAGGTCTTCAAGCAGCTCTTGGGTATCAATGTCCAAGTCGTTGGTCGGTTCGTCCAAGACCAGGATATTGGCGGGGCGGGTGAAGAGTTTTGCCAGCAGGAGGCGGTTGCGTTCACCGCCGGAAAGCGATGAGACGGGACTTTGTGCGCGAGCTGGATGGAACAGGAAATCTTCCAAATAGCTCATCACATGCTTTTTCTTACCACCGACTTCAACGTAATCGTTGCCCTGTCCGAGCGTGTAAAACACAGTGTCGTTTTCATTCAACGCGCTGCGGAACTGGTCGAAATAAGCAACTTCCTGTTTACTGCCGATACGGATTCTGCCGTAGGTCGGCTGCAATTCGCCCAAAATCAGCTTGAGGAAGGTGGTTTTGCCGATGCCGTTTGGACCGATTAAGCCGATTTTGTCGCCGCGCTGCAAGATGGCGGAGAATTTGTCCATGATGACTTTGTCACCATAGGCAAACGAAGCGTGTTCCAGCTCGGCGATGATTTTGCCGCTTTTTTCGCCGCTGTCGAGCTTAAAGTTAACCTGCCCTTGTACGTTGCGGCGTTCGGCGCGCTGGCGGCGCAGTTCTTCCAAACGGCGCACGCGGCCTTCATTACGGGTACGGCGCGCTTCGATGCCTTTACGTATCCACGCTTCTTCCTGAGCATGAAATTTGTCGAAGAGGCGGTTGTGTTCTGCTTCAACCGCCAACTCTTGCGCTTTTTTCTCGCTGTATTTGGAGAACGAGCCAGGATAGGAGCGCAGAATGCCGCGGTCTAGTTCGACGATGCGCGTGGCGATGTTGTCCAGAAAACGGCGGTCGTGGGTAATCACGACCAAGCTGCCTTCAAACGCTTTAAGCAGATTTTCCAGCCAAATAATTGCGTCAATATCCAAATGGTTGGTCGGCTCGTCCAGCAGCAATACGTCGGGCTTTTGCACCCAAGCCTGCGCCAAAGCGACACGCTTTTTCTGACCGCCGGATAGGTTGCCGATTTTTTCGTTTTCCGGCAAACCGAGTTCCCCCAAAGTCTGCTTGACTGCCGCATCCAGCTTCCAGCCGTCCTTCGCTTCAATTTCGAGTTGTAATTCGTTGAGTTCTTTCAATAAAGCCTCACTCGAACCATTTTCCAACTCATGGCTGACATGATGATAACGGCGCAATAAATTGCGAATTTCTCCCAATCCTTCGGCAACGGTATCAAATACGGTTGCGTCCTTATCAAAAAAGGATTCCTGCGGTACATAAACGATTTTGAGGTTGTTTTGAACAATAATCTGCCCATCGTCGAGCTTTTGCACACCGGCGAGAATTTTTAAAAACGAAGACTTACCCGCACCGTTGCGGCCGATTAAACCGATTTTCTCGCCGCTGTCGAGTTGAAAAGAAGTTTTGTCGAGCAAGGCGACATGGCCGACGGCAAAAGAAGCATTTTCTACGGATAAGATATTCATGGGGAAACTTCAAAAAAGAAAAGAGGGACATTTTAACCGATTATCGGCAGATATTTGCCGACAATCATATGAAATTGAAAGTATCAGGCCGTCTGAAAGCAGTTTTCAGACGGCCTTCATTATTATTCTTGAACCTTCAAACCGAAATGCAGATAGGCTCGTTCGGTTGCTACGCGTCCGCGCGGTGTACGCTGCAAAAAGCCCTGCTGAATCAGATATGGTTCAATCACATCTTCGATGGTATCGGTTGATTCGCCAATCGCAGCAGCCACGTTTTCCAAACCGACAGGACCGCCGCTGAACTTGTGCAGAATCGCCTCAAGGAATTTCCTGTCCATCACATCCAAACCCTGACCGTCCACATCCAGCATACTCAAGGCAGCATCGGCAATTTCCGCATCAATGACGCCGTTGTTTTTCACATCGGCATAATCGCGTACACGTCGCAAAAGGCGGTTGGCAATACGCGGCGTACCGCGGCTGCGCTTGGCCACTTCCATCGCACCCTCGTCGCCCATATCCAACTGCAACAACTGGGCAGAACGAGCAACAATAGTCGCCAAATCTTTATTCTGATAAAACTCTAATCGGGACACGATACCGAAACGGTCGCGCAAAGGATTGGTCAGCATACCGGCACGGGTCGTCGCGCCTACCAATGTAAACGGCGGCAAATCGATTTTGACCGAACGCGCGGCCGGCCCCTCGCCTATCATGATGTCCAACTGATAATCTTCAAGCGCAGGATAAAGGATTTCTTCAACCACAGGGCTTAAGCGGTGGATTTCATCAATAAACAGCACATCATGCGGCTCGAGGTTGGTCAACAAGGCTGCAAGGTCGCCGGCACGTTCCAAAACCGGGCCGCTGGTTTGGCGCAAATTAACGCCTAACTCTTTGGCGATAATGTGTGCCAAAGTAGTTTTGCCCAAACCCGGAGGACCAAACAGCAAAGTGTGGTCAAGCGCTTCGCCACGTTTTTTCGCTGCCTGAATAAAAATAGCCAACTGCTCTTTTGCTTTATCCTGTCCGATATAGTCGTCTAAAGTTTTCGGACGTAAAGCGCGTTCAAGCAATTCTTCCTGAGCGGAAATATTTTGAGCAGTGATAATGCGCTGAGGTTGTGCAGAAGTAAGATTATCGGTTTGTAACATAATGTTTCTAAATTCTAAGACCATTCCCGACCCGTTATTTCAGATGGCCCGAACAATCAGATAAAGCGGTTAAATTATGATTTTGGCCATTATACCCGATAAGGCCGAGCCACTTTTCCTTCAAATTTAAATCACACAAAAATTTTCGTTTTCAGACGGCCAAAGCAACGTATAATAAACGGTTAATTCAAATACCTATCGCATTCAGGAGAACACATGAGCCTCAAGCAAAAAGTCATCGCCATCGACGGCCCCAGCGCATCCGGCAAAGGGACGGTTGCCTCACGCGTAGCCGAAGCCTTGGGTTTTCTTTACCTCGATTCCGGTGCGCTTTACCGCCTGACCGCGCTTTACGCACAAAAACAAAATGTTGCCTGGACAGATGAAGACGCCGTCAGCACACTGGCAGAAACTTTGCCCGCACAATTTGAAGGCAGCGTCGTGTTAT
>NZ_JBQCWY010000320.1:0-3430 GCF_051956955.1 Neisseria sp. P0021.S005
ATAACACGACGCTGCCTTCAAATTGTGCGGGCAAAGTTTCTGCCAGTGTGCTGACGGCGTCTTCATCTGTCCAGGCAACATTTTGTTTTTGTGCGTAAAGCGCGGTCAGGCGGTAAAGCGCACCGGAGTCGAGGTAAAGAAAACCCAAGGCTTCGGCTACGCGTGAGGCAACCGTCCCTTTGCCGGATGCGCTGGGACCGTCGATGGCGATGACTTTTTGCTTGAGGCTCATATGTTCTCCTGAATGCGATAGGTATTTGAATTAACCGTTTATTATACGTTGCTTTGGCCGTCTGAAAACGAAAATTTTTGTGTGATTTAAATTTGAGGGAAAAGTGGCTCGGCCTTATCGGGTATAATGGCCAAAATCATAATTTAACCGCTTTATCTGATTGTTCGGGCCGTCTGAAACAACGGGCCGGGAATGATCTTCGAATTTAGAAACATTATGTTACAAACCGATAATCTTACTTCTGCACAGCCTCAGCGCATTATCACTGCTCAAAATATTTCAGCTCAGGAAGAATTGCTTGAACGCGCTTTACGTCCGAAAACTTTGGATGACTATATCGGGCAGGATAAGGCCAAAGAGCAGCTGGCTATTTTTATTCAGGCGGCGAAAAAACGTGGCGAAGCGCTTGACCACACTTTGCTATTTGGCCCACCGGGTTTGGGCAAAACTACTTTGGCGCATATTATCGCCAAAGAGTTGGGCGTTAATTTGCGTCAAACCAGCGGCCCGGTTTTGGAGCGCGCCGGCGACCTTGCTGCTTTATTGACCAACCTCGAGCCGCATGATGTGCTGTTTATCGATGAAATTCACCGCTTAAGCCCCGTGGTTGAAGAAATCCTTTATCCTGCGCTCGAAGATTATCAGTTGGACATCATGATTGGAGAGGGACCGGCTGCGCGTTCGGTCAAAATCGATTTGCCGCCGTTTACATTGGTGGGGGCGACGACCCGTGCCGGTATGTTGACCAATCCGTTGCGCGACCGTTTCGGTATTGTGTCCCGATTGGAGTTTTATCAAAACAAAGACTTGGCGACTATTGTTGCCCGTTCTGCTCAATTGTTGCAGTTGGAAATGGGTGAAGAGGGTGCGATGGAAGTGGCCAAGCGCAGCCGCGGTACGCCGCGCATTGCCAACCGCCTTTTGCGACGTGTACGCGATTATGCCGATGTGAAAAACAACGGCGTCATTGATGCGGAAATTGCCGATGCTGCCTTAAGCATGCTGGATGTGGACGGTCAGGGTTTGGATGTGATGGACAGGAAATTCCTTGAGGCGATTCTGCACAAATTCAGCGGCGGCCCTGTCGGTTTGGAAAACGTGGCTGCTGCGATTGGCGAATCGACCGATACCATCGAAGATGTAATTGAGCCTTATCTGATTCAGCAGGGTTTTTTGCAGCGTACACCGCGCGGACGCGTAGCAACCGAACGAGCCTATCTGCATTTCGGTTTGAAGGTTCAAGAATAATAGTGAAGGCCGTCTGAAAACTGCTTTCAGACGGCCTGATACTTTCAATTTCATATGATTGTCGGCAAATATCTGCCGATAATTGGTTAAAATGTTCCCCTTTTCTTTTTTGAAGTTTCCCCATGAATATCTTATCCGTAGAAAATGCTTCTTTTGCTGTCGGTCATGTCGCCTTGCTCGACAAAACTTCTTTTCAACTCGACAGCGGCGAGAAAATCGGTTTAATCGGCCGCAACGGTGCGGGTAAGTCTTCGTTTTTAAAAATCCTCGCCGGTGTACAAAAGCTTGACGATGGACAGATTATTGTTCAAAACAACCTCAAAATCGTTTATGTGCCGCAAGAATCCTTTTTTGATAAGGATGCAACCGTATTTGATACCGTTGCCGAAGGATTGGGCGAAATTCGCGATTTATTGAGCCGTTATCATCATGTCAGCCATGAGTTGGAAAATGGTTCGAGTGAGACTTTGTTGAAAGAGCTCAACGAATTGCAGCTTGAAATCGAAGCGAAGGACGGCTGGAAACTGGATGCGGCAGTCAAGCAGACATTGGGCGAACTCGGTTTGCCGGAAAACGAAAAAATCGGCAACCTCTCCGGCGGGCAGAAAAAGCGCGTCGCCCTGGCGCAGGCTTGGGTGCAAAAGCCCGACGTATTGCTACTGGACGAACCGACCAACCATTTGGACATCGACGCGATTATCTGGCTGGAAAACCTGCTCAAAGCATTTGAAGGCAGCTTGGTTGTGATTACCCACGACCGCCGTTTTTTGGACAATATCGCCACGCGCATCGTCGAACTCGACCGCGGCACTCTGCGCTCCTATCCCGGATCGTTCTCCAAATACAGCGAGAAAAAAGCGCAAGAGTTGGCAGTCGAGGCGGAACATAACCGCTTGTTTGATAAATTCCATGCTCAGGAAGAAGCATGGATACGCAAAGGCATCGAAGCGCGCCGTACCCGTAATGAAGGCCGCGTGCGCCGTTTGGAAGAGCTGCGCCGCCAGCGCGCCGAGCGCCGCAATGTACAAGGGCAGGTCAACTTTAAGCTCGACAGCGGCGAAAAAAGCGGCAAAATCATCGCCGAATTGGAACACGCTTCTTTTGCCTATGGCGACAAAGTCATCATGGACAAATTCTCCGCCATTTTGCAGCGCGGCGACAAAATCGGCTTAATCGGTCCAAACGGTATCGGTAAAACCACCTTCCTTAAGCTGATTTTGGGCGAATTGCAGCCGACCTACGGCAGAATCCGTATCGGCAGTAAACAGGAAGTTGCTTATTTCGACCAGTTCCGCAGCGCGTTGAACGAAAACGACACCGTGTTTTACACGCTCGGACAGGGCAATGATTACGTTGAAGTCGGTGGTAAGAAAAAGCATGTGATGAGCTATTTGGAAGATTTCCTGTTCCATCCAGCCCGCGCACAAAGTCCCGTTTCATCACTCTCCGGCGGCGAACGCAACCGACTCCTGTTGGCAAAACTCTTTACCCGCCCTGCCAATATCCTGGTCTTGGACGAACCGACCAACGACTTGGACATCGATACCCAAGAGCTGCTCGAAGACCTGTTGCGAGATTACCAAGGCACGGTATTCCTTGTCTCGCATGACCGTATGTTCTTGGATAATGTGATTACTCAAAGCATTGTTTTCGAAGGACAAGGCCGTCTGAAAGAATACATCGGCGGCTATCAGGACTATATCGACGCAAAATCGCGGGAAGATAAAATTCAGACGGCCTCTGCGCCTAAAGCGGTTGCCGAGCCTGAAAAAATCAAACCCAAAGCCAACCGCACGGTCAAACTTTCTTATAAAGAACAGCGCGAACTCGATGCCCTGCCTGATGAAATCGCCGCTTTGGAAACCGAGCAGGCTGAAATCAATACCCAGCTTTCCGATCCTGAAATTTTCAAAGATTACGAAAAAGCAGGTGCATTGCAAAGCAGGGCTG
>NZ_JBQCWY010000321.1:0-3413 GCF_051956955.1 Neisseria sp. P0021.S005
TTAATCACTTCCCTGTTTTAACAGGGTTTTTATTTCTAAAAAAATACTATCAAACTCCCACACTATCCATACATACAAAAAAATACAAACTAAAGGCCGTCTGAAATGCTCTTTCAGACGGCCTTTTTTTATGGTTTCTATTTATCCAATACGTTGAAGGACAATTTCTAGGACAAATTTACTGCCCACATAGGCAAAAATCAGACTGACAAATCCGACAATAGTCCAAACGGCGGCTTTCTTGCCGCGCCATGCGGTCATGCTGTGTTTCAACAATAATGCGCCATAAATCAGCCACGACATAATACTGAAGATGGTTTTATGCGTGAAGGTCATGGGTTTGCCGAAAATGGCTTCGGCAAAAAACGTCCCGCTGATAACTGAATAGGTCAATAAAACGAATCCTGCCCACATACCTTGGAACATAAGTTTTTCCAAACTCAATAATGGCGGCAAGAAACTAACTAATGCGGAAAAACGGCGTTTGTGCAGATTGCGGTCGAGCAAAAGGATCAGGATGGCAAATAAGGTAACGATGCCAAACAATCCGTATGCGAGCAATGATGATGCAATGTGCGATAGCGGCAATAAGTCTACAATTTGACGACCTGTGAAATCTCCCGGGAAAAGGAAACCCAGCAATAAGGTCAATGCAGCACAGGGATACAATAAGAGTTGCACACCGCGCAGACAATAAAAGAAGCTGCCCAGGCAGTACATCATCAGCATCAGCCAAACTATCAGACTGAGAGAATAACCAAAACCGGTAATCAATACCCTATCCTGCAATACAGGGAACATTAATGCTGCGCCATGTACCAATAATGCGCCACTCAAAATCAGCAGCTCGGTTTTCAGCGGGTAAGACTTATTATTGTGCTTTTTATGTTGCAACCAGGAAAATACGCCCAATCCGGCATACACCAGCATAAGGCAGATTAAGACAATCGGCATAAATATCTTTCTCAATAGACGTGTGAACACTAGACGGACACCCGGCAGGGTTTCAGACGGCCTTGGTGTCGTGTTTGTGTTCTTGAAGCATAACTTCGGACTATCGTGTAAAATAATCCGAATTTTATTTTAACAAAGAATGCCCTGTATTGGGCAGCTATTCTCATTATCAAGGATAAGTATGTTAGACAACCTGACCAACCGCTTCAGCAAGGTACTTAAAAATATTCGCGGCCAATCAACACTGACCGAAGACAATATTAAAGAAGCCTTGCGCGAGGTTCGTCTTGCCCTGCTGGAAGCCGACGTTGCATTGCCCGTCGTTAAAGAATTCGTCAACACAGTCAAAGAACAGGCCCTTGGTCAAGAAGTCGTCGGCAGTCTGACACCTGACCAAGCCTTTATTGGTGTGGTCAACCAAGCCTTAGTCGAGCTGATGGGCAAGGAAAACAAAACACTGGATTTATCGGTTTCACCGCCTGCCATCGTTTTAATGGCCGGTTTGCAGGGTGCCGGTAAGACAACAACCGTCGGCAAACTCGCCCGCCTGCTGAAAAACGATCAGAAGAAAAAAGTTTTGGTGGTATCTGCCGACGTTTACCGCCCTGCCGCGATTGAACAGCTGCGCCTATTGGCCGAACAGGTCGGCGTGGACTTTTTCCCATCCGATACCAACCAAAAACCGGTTGAGATTGCAACTGCCGCCGTCGATTACGCCAAAAAACATTTTTACGATGTATTGATGGTCGATACCGCCGGCCGCCTGGCAATCGATGAAGAAATGATGAACGAAATCAAAGCGCTTCATGCTGCGGTTAACCCGGTTGAAACTTTGTTCGTCATCGATGCCATGTTAGGTCAGGATGCTGTGAACACTGCTCAGGCATTTAATGAAGCCCTGCCGCTGACCGGTGTCGTATTGACCAAGATGGACGGCGACTCGCGCGGCGGTGCGGCATTGTCCGTACGCCATGTAACCGGCAAACCGATTAAATTTATCGGTGTCGGCGAGAAAATCAACGGCCTCGAACCTTTCCACCCCGACCGTCTTGCCAGCCGTATCCTCGGCATGGGCGACGTATTGACCCTGATTGAAGACGTTCAAAAAGGTATTGATGAAGAAGCCGCCGCCAAAATGGCAAAAAAGCTGCAAAAAGGCAAAGGCTTCGACCTCAATGACTTTAAAGAACAAATCCAACAGATGCGCAATATGGGCGGCTTGGAAAACCTGATGTCGAAAATGCCGGGCGAACTGGGTCAAATATCGAAACAAATCCCCGAAGGCACGGCTGAAAAAGCGATGGGCAAAGTAGAAGCCATCATCAACTCGATGACTCCAAAAGAACGCGCTAACCCTGCCCTGCTCAAAGCCAGCCGCAAACGCCGTATTGCAATGGGCGCGGGTACGACCGTGCAGGAAGTGAACAAATTGCTCAAGCAGTTTGAACAAATGCAACAGATGATGAAGATGTTCAGCGGCAACGGTTTGGGCAAACTGATGCGCTTGGCCAAAGGTATGAAGGGAATGAAAGGCATGTTCCCGGGTTTGTAAGCTAATTTGACAGTAAACGCCGTCTGAAAAGTTTCAGACGGCGTTTTTATTTTTACTCTAGCAAGAATTACTATTCACATATAACTATGAAATCTATTCCTTTTAAGGATTTTCATAGCGTACCGATGCCTCTTCCAACATTTCCCATTGGCCACCACTACCATGGTAGGTTTCGGCACCAAGCCTGAAAACGGCATTGCAGTGCGTACATTGAAAATAATGTACCACGAAATCGTTCCAACCATATATGTCACGATTACCCTGAGAATCAGTATGGGTAATGTAACCGCTATTGGCAATGGTTTTAGCAAAATCAAGGCTGGGACCATAAACTTTGGCGTAGGCTGGGGTAATGTCGATGAGCGTGCCGTCTGCTAAACGATCAGAGGCTCGCAGTAACATTTGCGATAATTCTTTCGGAACCCTGATACGAACGGTAGGTCGCAGGTCAGAACAGTAATCACACATTGTTTGGATCTTTCAGCATAGTAAAGGAAAACGAAGTGGAAGGAGCGCGAAATCCTTGCTTATTCAATCCTCAACTTATTGCGGCTTTTTCTGCTCTTCGCGTACTTTGTCCACCAACTGGTCAATCGTGGTCATGCCGGACTGCCAGTCTTTAAATTCGACTTGGTATTTGCCACCAACGATCACAGTCGGTGTGCCGCTGATTTGGAATTTATTGGTCAATTCTTCCATTTGGGCCGCACGTGCTTGGCTTTCGGGCGCTTCAAATGCAGCCAATACTTTTTTGCCGTCAAACGCGGTTTGCTCAGACAACCATTTTTTCAGGGTATCGGTATCGGCCAAGTTGATTTTTTGGTTAACCATCGCATCGAAAATATGGCTGTTGGCTTTATCTGATTCACCGGCCATTTCCACTGCGGCCGCCAAACGTGCCAAAGGT
>NZ_JBQCWY010000322.1:0-3412 GCF_051956955.1 Neisseria sp. P0021.S005
TGAAAGATACTGCCGTTTTCACTTTCCCGATGTCGCATTTTCAGACGGCCTCAAGCAATATTCACAATTCGATCAAACACATTTGACATTCCATAGTATAATCCGCCGCATGAAAACTACACAGGATACGCATTATGGATTGGAAAGGTCGTGAACAAAGCCAAAACGTCGAAGATCGCCGCGGAAGCCGTGGCGGTGGTGGCGGCAAAACACCGGGCATACTCGGCATTATCGTGGTTTTGGTCGGCGCATATTACGGCGTGGATTTGAGCGGTTTGGTTGGCGGCTCATCTTCGATGGGCATCCCTACCCAGCAAGCCTCCCGACTTGACAGCCAACAAGAAGCCGAATTGAACGAACTGTCCCGCGTTGTCCTTGCCGATACGGAAAAAGCATGGAGTAAATATTTCCAGCAGCACGGCCAACGCTATACGCCGGCAACCATGGTGTTGTATGAAGGCGGTACGTCCACCGCCTGCGGTACGGGCCAATCTGCCATGGGTCCGTTTTACTGCCCGGGCGACCAAAGAGTTTATTTGGATTTGAGTTTCTACGAAGACATGCGCACCAAGCTCGAATCCGCCAGCGATGCCGCGTTTGCCTACGTTATTGCCCATGAAGTCGGCCATCACGTTCAAAACCTGCTCGGCATTCTGCCTAAAGTCCACAAAATGCAACAGCAAGTCGGCAAAAAAGAGGCCAATGCCCTTTCCGTCAAACTCGAATTGCAGGCCGACTGTTTCGCTGGTATTTGGGGACACTACGCCATCAACAAAAATATCTTCAAAACAGAAGACATTCAAAAAGCTATGCTTGCCGCCGAATCCGTCGGCGATGACCGCTTGCAGAAACAGGCTCAGGGCTATGTCGTTCCCGACAGCTTTACCCATGGCTCGTCCGAAGAACGCATGACTTGGCTCAAGCGCGGTTTGGAAAGCGGCGACATCAACCAGTGCAACACTTTCAACAATTGATTCGTCGATGTAACGACAAAAGGCCGTCTGATTTTTTCAGACGGCCTTTTAGCCGTGTTAAAATAATACCTATTATTTTCCCTTAAATTCAAAGGAAATCCACATGGCAAATATCGCCCGCGACATTTTCAAAGCCTACGACATCCGGGGCATCGTCGGTAAAACCCTGACCGACGAAGCTGCATACTTAGTTGGCAAAGCCATTGCCACCAAAGCCTCCGAAAAAGGTATTACCCGCATCGCACTCGGTCGCGACGGCCGTTTGAGCGGTCCCGGCCTGATGGCACAAATTCAACGCAGTTTCACAGACAGCGGCATCGACGTCCTCAACGTCGGCATGGTTGCCACCCCTATGCTCTACTTCGCAGCCATCAACGAATGCGGCGGCAGCGGCGTGATGATTACCGGCAGCCACAATCCGCCCGATTACAACGGTTTCAAAATGATGCTCGGCGGCGACACGCTCGCAGGCGAAGCCATTCAAGAACTTTTAGCCATTATTGAAAAAGACGGTTTTGTTGCCGCCGACAAACAAGGCAGCGTAACCGAAAAAGACATCTCCAACGAATACCACAACAACATCGTCGGCCATATCAAGCTCAAACGCCCGATGAAAATCGTGATTGACGCAGGCAACGGTGTCGGCGGCGCATTTGCAGGCAAACTCTACAAAGGTTTGGGCAATGAAGTGACCGAACTTTTCTGCGAAGTGGACGGCAATTTCCCTAATCACCACCCCGATCCATCCAAACCGAAAAACCTGCAAGACCTCATCGTCGAGCTTCAAAACAGCGATGCCGAAATCGGCTTGGCATTTGACGGCGATGCCGACCGCTTGGGCGTGGTCACCAAAGACGGCAACATCATCTATCCAGACCGCCAATTAATGCTTTTCGCGCAAGACGTGTTGAGCCGCAATCCTAAAGCCAAAGTGATTTTCGACGTCAAATCCACCCGTCTGCTTGCGCCTTGGATTAAAGAACACAGTGGCGAACCTGTGATGGAAAAAACCGGCCACAGCTTCATCAAATCCACCATGAAAAAAACCGGCGCACTGGTTGCCGGCGAAATGAGCGGACACATCTTCTTTAAAGAACGCTGGTTCGGCTTCGACGACGGTATGTATGCCGGCGCACGCCTCTTGGAAATCCTGTCTGCCTTCGACAATCCGTCCGAAGTATTGAACAAGCTGCCACAAAGCATTTCCACTCCGGAACTCAACATCGACCTGCCCGAAGGCAGCAACGGCCACAAAGTGATTGAAGAGCTGGCTGCCAATGCCAAGTTTGAAGGTGCGACCGAAATCATCACCATCGACGGCTTGCGCGTTGAATTCCCCGACGGCTTCGGCCTGATGCGTGCTTCCAATACCACACCGATTTTGGTGTTGCGTTTTGAAGCGGATACGCAAGAAGCGATTGAACGTATTCAAAACCAATTCAAAGCAGTCATTGAAAGCAATCCTGCATTGAAATGGCCGCTGTAAGGGTTTAGGCTAAAACAAAAGGCCGTCTGAAAATTATTTCAGACGGCCTTTAATATTAAACATTGATTATTTAAAGTTTGGAAACTAAGAATATCCCGGCTTGGTTATCCGACTTGCGCCAACTGTTGGCGCATTTCATCGATAACGGCTTTGTAATCCGGTTTGCCAAAAATCGCCGAACCGGCGACAAACGTATCCGCACCCGCCGCCGCAATTTCAGCAATATTGTCTGTTTTCACGCCGCCATCGACTTCCAATGCGATATGGCGGCCGCTTTGCCGTTCATACTCGTCCAACATCTCGCGCACTTTGCGGATTTTCACCAGTGTATTCGGGATAAAGCTTTGTCCGCCGAAGCCCGGGTTGACCGACATCAGCAACACCATATCCAGTTTGTCCAAAACGTTTTCCAGAATATTGACCGGCGTGGCAGGATTCAATACTAAGCCTGCCTGGCAGCCGTATTCTTTAATCAAACCCAAGCTGCGGTCGATGTGGCGGCTGGCTTCCGGATGAAAGGTAATGATATTGGCACCGGCTTTGGCAAACGCATGAATCAAATCGTCCACCGGCTCAACCATCAAATGCACATCGACCGGCACGGTTGCATACGGTTTCAAAGCCGCGCAAACCATAGGGCCGAAAGTCAGATTCGGCACATAATGATTGTCCATCACGTCAAAATGAATCAAATCCGCACCGGCGCGGATAACTTCGGCAACCTCTTCGCCCAAGCGGGCAAAATCAGCGGACAAAATACTGGGGGCAATACGGTAGTCGGTCATGTTTATTCTCCTAAAGTGTGTTCCTTTGTCATTATCGCATTTTTAACCCTATGTTGTATGCCGCCGACAACGTCTCTACCGTCATTTTTATGAATTTACATTTCATATACATTAATGAAACTTATAATCACATAGTAAGGCTTTGAAAATAAATTATTAGATTACAT
>NZ_JBQCWY010000323.1:0-3412 GCF_051956955.1 Neisseria sp. P0021.S005
TACGGCGCGGAACTTGCCGCCGACTGGCAGGCGACCGACAGCCTGAAACTCACCACCGGACTGGGGCTGCTCGACACCAAAATCAAAAGCTATCCCGACAGTGGCATCGAAGGCAACAAACTCGGCCGTGCGCCCAAATACACCGCCAACATCGGCGTGAAATACCTGAATGACAAAGGCTGGGAAGCCGGCGGCGACGTGCGCTTCTACGGCGGCTACTACTCCGCCGCCGACAATGCCGAATCAGGCAAAATCGGCGCATACAACCAAGTCAACCTCTACACCGCCTACAACTTCAAACAAGGCCGCATCTCGCTCTACGCCGACAACGTGTTCAACCGCCGCCGACCCATATTCATTTCTAGCGCCGACCGCCAAGACGCACTCTACCAACGCCCCAGAAGCGTGGGCGTGAGCGCGGAATGGAAGTTTTAGGCGGGGCTGAAATGATGGAGGCCGTCTGAAACAATCGTAGGTCGGGCATCAATGCTCTACCTACGGTGACTGGAATAACGAAGGTCGTCTGAAACAGCCGTAACAACCGATTATCGTCATTAGCTTACGCAAGTCTGCTTCGCTACCCCCGCGCAGGCGGGAATCCAGACCTATCCGCACAGAAACTTATCGGATAAAGAAGTGCCTTCGAGTCTCCATTCTGGATTCCCGCCTGCGCGGGAATGACGGCACAAGAAGTCTAAATAAAAAGCCAAGCATAAATGCCCAACTATTAACCTACCCTGCTTCCCAACACCCAAAGGAATCCGATGCACTACTTCACCCCCGCCAAAACCCTGCCCGAAGGCACCATCTACCTGACCGACCTGACCCACGTCGCCGACTTCGCCGACTGGCTGGCCGAATTCGAAACCCTGTTAAGCCAAAACCGCCGCTTAGCCACCGTCTGCACCCCGATGCGGCGGCAGGTAAGCGACGAACAGCGCATTGCCGACCGCAAAACTTACATCGAATGGATAAAGGCACATCGGCCGCAACTGTCCGAACGCTGCGCCGCCATGCTCCTTATCGAACCCGACGCAGCGCAACTGGCGTTCTTCCGCGAACAATCGTCCAAACTCGGCCCCGCGCTGGGCGTGAACTACATCGTCGAAGCAGATGAAACAACCGCCCTGCTTCGCGCAGAAGAAGCGTTGAAGGCCGTCTGAAAAGATACTAAACCTATTTAAATACAAATCAAGTATTGCCACCCAATATGTTCAGACGGCCTTGTCCCTTTATTTGCCTCATCTTCAAAAGAATCATGTGATGTCCGACAATCAGACTCCCCCAAACTCACGCGACTGGCTGCTGCTTATCGGCGGCAGCACTTACAAATTTACGCTAACCGGTTTTTATCTGGTCGCGCTGATCGCTATTTTGAAAAATCACGGTTACAGCCTGAACCAACTGAGCTGGATACATTTAATCGGCGGTATCGAAGCGGCGAAGGTATTGTTTGCCGCACTGATGGAGCGGCGGCCGGCGGGGCGGTTCGGGCGGTTTCGCGGCTGGCTGCTGGCGGCGACGCTGGGGCTTTCAGCAGTGTTCGGGTTGATGGCCTGTACCGACATAACGCAGAACTTCGCGCTGCTTTTGACCTGCTGCGTACTGCTCTCGGCGATGTCGGCGGTGTACGGCTGCGCGATGCTGGGTTTGTCGTGCATCGTCCTGCCGCACCGCGAGCGCGGTTTCGGTGGCGTGATTCAGACGATGGCGGCGCGCGGCGGCAAGATGATCGGCGGCGCACTGGTGTTGTGGCTGTATCAGGAATACGGGCAGATGGCGGCAGCGGGCTTTATGCTTGCGTTCAGCCTGCTGATGCTGCTGCAACTCTTGTACTACCGCGAGCCGGAAAGTCCGACTGCGCAAGGCAGTTGGACGGCGTTGGCAGCACGGCTGGTTTCTTTTTGGCAGCAACCTGAAACGGGCTGGCGGTGGCTGGTTTTGCTGTTTGCCGTTGCCGCACCGTATGCGTTTATGGCGGCAACCTTTGTGCCCAAGCTGGCGGATTTGGGCTTCACTCCGAAACAGACGGGCGGAATTTTGGCGGTAGGTATTCCTGTTGCCTGCCTGATTGTGACGCCGCTGTCGGGCTGGTTTTTGCGCAATTATCCGCGCCGCAAACTCGTGTTCCTACTCTACGCGCTGCAACTGCCGCTTTTAGCGTCCATGACTGCCATCGACACGCTCGCACGTGTCGGCTCTTGGCTGCCGCCCGCGCAAATCGTCGCTCTGAGCCTGAGCTACACGCTGCTGCTGCCGGTGATACTGGCGTTGGTGATGGACAAATCCGACCGCGCCACCGCCGCACTCGACAGCAGCCTGCAATTTTCCGTCGTCCTGCTCGGCAGTTACACGGCCGGTTTCGCCGCCCTACGGCTGGCAAAGGCTATTGGTTATACAGATGCGTATTGGGTTGCAGTGTACTTGGCCGTATTAGTAGGCCTGCTTTTATATTTGAATAGAAATTTATTCAATTATTCAGATCGTGATTCACAATAATTCACTTAGATATTTATTCATCGATTTTAATTGAGCGCGCCTCCGGATAATTTTTCATTTTATTGCACAATCTCTCATGAAAATATAACAAAACGTGCCCATAATACTGCCGTTATTACACTCTTAAATTCAAAAGGAACCTCATGACTGCTGTTCTCATCGTTCTCGGCTTGATTGCCATTGCTGTCGGCATCTTAGGCACTATTTATCCCGCCCTGCCCGGATTGGGTTTGATGTTTGGTGGTGCATGGCTGTTGGGTTATGCCGGCGATTATCAAGTGTTTGGCTCGGGTACGCTGACCTTTTTGGCTATCGTTGCCGTATTCGGTACTGCGATGGACTATGTAGCGGGCGCATTGGGTGCAAAATATACCGGTGCTAGCAAAACCGCAGTTTGGGGTGCATTTATCGGCGGTATCGTCGGCGCATTCTTCTCCATTCCCGGCTTGTTGCTCGGCCCGTTGACCGGTGCGGCCATCGGCGAATTTATCGCACGCAAAGACACTTGGCAGGCAGGCAAAGTCGGTATCGGTACGTTTATCGGCTTCATCATCGGCACCGTGGCCAAAATCGGCTGCGCCTTGACCATCGCACTGACCATCCTGTTTGTTTGGTTAGCCTCATTCTTCTAAACAAAAAACATTAAAGGCCGTCTGAATTTCAAGCATTCAGACGGCCTTTTCATTTCACCATTTATTTACCGCAACAGGCTTTGTATTTTTTACCGCTGCCACACGGGCAAGGATCATTACGGCCCACTTTTTCGCCTTCACGGCGTACGGTTTTCGGCTTATTGATGATGGCCTGCCAGTACCAGTAAATATCAAGCAGGACATGCGGCAAATCAGATTCCAGCTGGGTCAGCTCTTTTTCATTCAGATGCAAGATGACTTCGCCGTTTTCCTCATCGTCA
>NZ_JBQCWY010000324.1:0-3411 GCF_051956955.1 Neisseria sp. P0021.S005
GCTTCCATGTGTGTGTATCCTGTTATTCTTTATCGATGAGTTCGATATTGTTGTTGACCAAATTGATGGGCGTCAGCGTGTAGGCGGAGAAGTCTTGATTGAAATGGACTTCGTAGTATTGGTTTTTGATGCCGATAATCATGCCGTTGAACAGGCGCGTGCTGTTGACGATGATGTCTTGTTTTTCAACTTTTTGGTTTTCAATCAAGGCATTGAGAAAACCCACCATGCGCGAAGTATCGGCGGCAAAGTTTTGACGCTCGCTGTATGAAAGATATTGCGTGCCGCAGATGAGGATGAGCAACAACAGCGCAATAATGCTCAGGTCGCGGTATTTGGTGTCCATACGGTGGCGCAGGTATTGCGATACGGTGAGCAGGAGGATGACGAGGGCGGCGAAAATCAGGATATATTTCAAGTAGTCGTGGAAATACATATGATTTTCAAGATAAAAGTGAGAAAAGAATTTCATGGTATTTGATAAATTTGGGAAGGGTAATCAGGCCGTCTGAAACTTACATTTCAGACGGCCTTGTCTATTAAACAAGGATTTTGCGTTAAGGTTTCGGATAAAGCATACATGGCGCTTCCCGAAGTAGTATCAGTTGATAAATCCGTCGTCTTTCATTTTCTTTTCGGAAAAATACTGGCCGATGACCAGTAAGCTGGCCAGAATGATAATGAAAAGACCTGCCATGGTCAGGGTGATTTTGAGAAACATATCGGCATCGACGAAGGAAAACCAAAGTTGCAAAATCAAGAGCAACACCCAGCTGACGAACAATCCGAGACAGGCATAGACGCCGAGTTTAAACACGTTCTTTTTCCAAAATGACGACGTAGGCTTCACGCACGAAAAACAGCAGCATGCGGCGTTGGTCTTTTTCCATGGTAACGACCTTCCAGCCTTGCGAAGCGTGGCTGTTGAGGAAATCGCTGAATTTGACCGGATTGATTTTGGCGCTGCCGAAAACCAAACTGGAAAGCAGGTTCTCTTGATAAATGACGGCTTTATATTCTTTCATTTTATTCCTTTGAAAATAAGGGGGCTTTAAAGCCCCCTGATTCTACTCCTTATTATTCAACTGCGGTAATACGGAGCCTTCGCCCAATGCCAACAAACCGCTTTGCGAGTAAATACCCAGTTTGGCGCGGGTATCGGTGATGTCGAGGTTGCGCATGGTCAGTTGGCCGATGCGGTCGAGCGGTGTGAACGCTGCGTCTTCGACTTTTTCCATGCTCAGGCGTTCCGGTTGGTAGGTCAGGTTGGGCGATTCGGTGTTCAGAATCGAGTAGTCGTTGCCGCGGCGCAGTTCGAGGGTGACTTCGCCGGTGATGGCTTTGGCGACCCAGCGTTGGGCGGTTTCGCGCAACATAAGGGCTTGGCTGTCAAACCAGCGGCCTTGGTAGAGCAGGCGGCCGAGGCGCAGGCCGTTGATGCGGTATTGTTCGATGGTGTCTTCGTTGTGGATGCCGGTGACCAAACGCTCGTAGGCGATGTGGAACAATGCCATGCCCGGGGCTTCGTAGATGCCGCGCGATTTGGCTTCGATGATGCGGTTTTCGATTTGGTCGCTCATGCCCAAGCCGTGGCGGCCGCCGATGCGGTTGGCCTCGAGGAAGAGTTCGACAGGATCGGCGTATTCTTTGCCGTTTAGTGCAACCGGCACGCCTTCTTCAAAGCGTACGCTAACTTCTTCGGGTTTGACTTCGACGCTTTCGTCCCAGAAGGCAACGCCCATGATGGGCTTAACGATTTTGATGCCGCTGTTGAGGAATTCCAAGTCTTTGGCTTCGTGGGTGGCACCCAGCATGTTGGAGTCGGTAGAGTAGGCTTTTTCAACCGACATTTTGTAGTTGAAGCCGTTGGCAATCAAAAATTCGCTCATTTCGTGACGGCCGCCGAGTTCGTCGATAAATTGTTGGTCGAGCCAAGGTTTGTAGATTTTCAACGCCGGATTGGTCAATAGGCCGTAGCGGTAGAAACGCTCGATGTCGTTGCCTTTGTAGGTGCTGCCGTCGCCCCAGATATTCACATCGTCTTCTTTCATGGCGGAAACGAGCATGGTGCCGGTAACGGCGCGGCCCAAAGGCGTGGTGTTGAAATAGGCTATGCCGCCGGTGGAAACGTGGAACGCACCGCATTGGATGGCGGCGATGCCCTCGTGTGCCAACTGCGCGCGGCAGTCAATCAGGCGGGCATTTTCTGCGCCGTATTCCATCGCTTTTTTAGGAATAGCGTTGTAATCGTCTTCGTCAGGTTGGCCGAGGTTGGCGGTGTAGGCGTAAGGCAGTGCGCCTTTGAGTTTCATCCACAACAGCGCGGCAGAGGTATCAAGACCGCCGGAGAAGGCGATGCCGACTTTTTGACCGACGGGGAGATTTTGTAAAATGGTATG
Organism: Neisseria sp. P0021.S005; assembly: GCF_051956955.1. Lineage (NCBI taxonomy): Bacteria > Pseudomonadati > Pseudomonadota > Betaproteobacteria > Neisseriales > Neisseriaceae > Neisseria > Neisseria sp. P0021.S005. Next base: position 2,400 of record NZ_JBQCWY010000324.1, read on the forward strand.
GTTTTGGCTCATTGGGATTCCTCCAGACTTGAAAAGTTGAAACCATTATCTTATAAATGGATAAGATAATCTACTTTGATGCCGTCTGAAAAAGCATTCAGGTTTTCAGACGGCATTTGTCCGCAATTATTGATGGTGCTATCTGACGCTGAATGCAATGAAGCATACTGCCCAAACCGAAGCAGCTGCCAAAGGCCACAACAAGTAGCCTTTTTGCCCGGTCAAACGCCACATTTCATCTGCATTGGTTGCAACAAAAAACAACCACAAAAAACCAAGTAAAATATCCGTAAAGACTGCCAGTGAAAAAATCATACGGTTTGCAGGCAAGAGGCTGAATGCGTTCAGAACAACCCATTGTATAAAAAATGTGGAAAGCGTAGCATATTTGGCGCGAAAATTGACTGCCCGTTTGTCTTGATGAATTTTACGGCGAATAATCAAATACTGAACAATCAGCACAAACGTACACACAAAAAGGCTGATAATGAACATGAAAAACGCAAAAATGCCGATTACAAACATGAGCCTCTCCTATCCGTTGCACCTATACCATAGCCAAGTGATGGCACCGAGTGCTTCGCTTTCGTTCCATTGTTCATTGGGGTAGAGTTTAGGGGAGATGATGTTTAGGGTTGTGATGGTGGGCATAGTTTAGAGGGGGGGTAAAACAAAAAAGGTAAGTGTAAGTGGTTTTAAGGCTGCCTGAAAGCGGATTAACAGCGAAAAAGAGAACGCGTGAGTGCGAGCACCCACGCTTGCTATCAGACAGACTGGCTACGCTGGCTATGCTTGTTATATATCTATATGGTTATATAGATATATAATTTTTTCACTCCATTCATTTGATTGTAGGGTATCTGTATCTTCAGCAATATACAAACCAATATCTTTTGACCAGAATGCATAAGTTTGTTGAATTATATCTATATTCTTCAGATAATTAAAATCTGAGAAAGCACCATCAAACATGCATATTATAGCTATTGGATTAAGCTGATTGATATTTAGT
>NZ_JBQCWY010000325.1:0-3397 GCF_051956955.1 Neisseria sp. P0021.S005
TTGACGATGTAATCATGCCTCCTATCGGTCTACTAATCGGCGGCGTTGATTTCTCCAACCTGTTCATCACCCTGAAAAACGGCGCACAAGCCGCTCCTGCTGAAGGTTACGCCAACCTGGCAGCCGCTCAAGCAGCCGGTGCCGTTACCCTGAACATCGGTCTGTTCATCAACACTGTGATCAGCTTCCTGATCGTTGCCGCTGCCATCTTCTGCGTGGTTAAAGCCATCAACTCCTTGAAAAAAACCGACGCTCCTGCTGAAGAAGCACCGGCAGAGCCTAGCGAAGAAGTTCTGTTGTTGCGCGAAATCCGTGACTCTCTGAACAAAAAATAATCACAATACCTAAACATACACACACAAACCAAGGCCGTCTGAAACCATTTCAGACGGCCTTTTCTAACTCCATCGCTCTGACATAGTTGGCTGTTTAAGAAAAACTACAAGCAGCTATCCTTCATTTATTTATAGAAACCTTGCTTACGACCTCATTATTTTTACCCAATAGATAAAGGAAATTATCATTTACCTCTAATTTACCAAGGTAAACGCCATAATCCATTTCATGAGCAGGACAGGTTTTAATCAAATGACGAATACTCTTGTCTTTATTTTCAATATTCCAAAACAAGTCAACTTTATCGATCTGATGTTCCACTTGAATGGAAAAAGTGGTGGATTGAATCTTCTTCTTTTTCCATACCCAACTATTTTCATAATGGTTTCTCTCTATTTCATTCACTACATCCCCAAGTAAGCAGAATGGAATAGAAAGCTTATGAAATACACGGTTTGCCCCTTCGACTAAGGCAGCCAAGAGCATCTTTTTCTTATCAACAGGATCTAAAGCTTCATAGGTACAAAAATCAAATGGAACCTGAACAGTATAGACACCAAGTAAGTTTATGATACAAGGATTGCAGACCTTATCCATGCATTCTATGATGATTTTCCAACAATCCTTAGTTGGAACAGGCTTGAAGAGTCGCTCCAACATAGATGTCATACACTTCGATTCATATACAAACGCTTTTCTACGGCATTTCCAATTTTGATTGTAGTCCTCTATCCTGGCCTCCTCGTATCTTAATGAAGCTGAGTCCATCAACTCCTCGATCCTTTGGCGATTTTCCACATAAGGTCTATCTAATTCAAAATATCTTAACTTCATATTCATACTTCCATGATCTTATTTTTTATACAGGACCAACCCTATGTAAAGGCTAAGTCTTTCAAGGTAGCAATGATTCTGACCTTTAAATATCGATAACTCCAACTTCTTGATGCTTCATACTTCTCACTCTCCTCAAAAGAAATTTCCTTTTCTTAACTATTCCCTATAGTCGTAGCACTTCTCCTGTAAAAAAGCCCGATGCGTTCAACATCGGGCTTTTAACTGGAAAACCAATCTTAGTCTTTGCGTGTTTCCACCAAAATCATTTCGACTGCTGTGTCTTCCACTTCTACTTTAGGCACATCCGAACGGCGTGTTTTAGCAACCGGTTCAGGTTGTGGCTGCGCGGCAAAAGCGGCAACGGCTTGCGGATCGGTTTCAACGAAGATCAAATCGCCCAAGCTCTCAGGCACAACGATTGCGACAGGCGCTGCTTCAGCTACGGCTTCAGTTTGTGTGACAACAGTTTCGGCTGGTGCTTCAACCGATGCAACAGTAGCCGTTGCATTTGGAGACAATACCGCAGCAATGGCTTCTTTGACATTGCTGACTGCAGAAGCAAGCAGGGCTTGTTCGGCATCAGCGCCTTCAGTTTGCGCTACGGCAGGCTCGTCTTCGCTTTCAATCGCAAATACGAATGGCTCTGCGCTGGTCACTTCAGGCTCGGATACTACAATCACCAGCGGCTCGGCTTGATCGCTTTCAGAAGACAATGTCGCATTTGCAGCTTCAACCGTTTCGTTCAAACCCAAAACATGCGCCACAGCAAAGAGAACTTTGTCGGCGGTATCGGTAATGTTCAGGTATTGCTCGATTTTTGCTGAAGACGGAATATTGCGTTTTTTGCTGTTAGAACGGCGGTCGTTGCGGTTGTTGCGCTGACGGTTGTTGCGCTGACGGTTGTTGCAGTCGCGTCCTTGACGGCCGTTGTTTTTCACACCCTCTTCGCTGCGGGCGTTGTCGTCCGCTTCGACTTGCGCCTGTTCGCCATCGGCTTGAACGTTCACGTCCTCAACACGGTTTTCCGCAGGTTGATGACGGTTGCGCTCGTTGCGACTGTTGTTGCGGCGGCGTTTATTGCCGTTTTGTTCCGCTTGGTTTTCAGACGGCATCTCAGCCAGTGCAGCCACTTCCTGAACGTTTACGTCTTCAACCACTTCCTCAACACGATTGCGCTCGTTGTTGCGATCATCGCGGCGGTTGTTACGGTTGCGGTTGCGGCGGGTGTCTTTACGCTCGTCGTTGCGGCTTTCGTTTGATTTGTTTTCTTCAAACTTACTGTCGACAGCTTCGGCATTCACTTCGCGCACTTCGACTTTGCTGCCGTCGTTTTTGTTGTTGCGGCGTGGATTTTGACGGCGGCTGTTTGAACGGCGGTTACTGTTTTGGCTGCGGTTGTTTGTAGTGCGTTTTTCGGCAGGCTCTTGAGCAACTGCGACAGGTGCAGGCTCGCCGCCGAAAATGCGTTTCAACCAAGCTTTGAAGCTGTCCCACCAAGAGGCTTTTTTCTCAGGGGCGACAGTCGGTGCAGGCTGGGTATGGCGTACGCCTTTGACAGCTGGCTCAGGACGGGAAGCTTTGGCTTTTTCGCTGCCGAAAGGTTTGGCGGATTCGTCTTCTTCCGGCTCGGCAACGCGTTTGTAGCTCGGTTCGCCGTCTTCTTCTACGTCATCAATGCGGATGCGGTTGATTTCGTAGTGCGGATTTTCCAAGTGGATGTTTGGAATCAGGACGACGTTCACATCCAAGCGCTCTTCCATCGCAAACAGCTCGGCGCGTTTTTCGTTCAACAGGAAGGTGGCAACATCGACAGGCACTTGTGCGTGTACTTCGCCGGTGTTGTCTTTCATTGCTTCTTCTTGAATGATGCGCAAAACGTGCAGGGCGGTGGATTCGATGCCGCGGATGACGCCTGTACCGGCACAGCGCGGACACGCAACATGGCTGCTTTCTCCCAGAGCCGGTTTCAAACGTTGGCGGCTCAACTCCAAAAGGCCGAAACGCGAAAGTTTGCCCATTTGCACGCGTGCGCGGTCTTTTTTGAGCGCGTCGCGCAGGACGTTTTCAACATCGCGTTGGTGTTTCGGATTTTCCATATCGATGAAGTCGATGACGACCAAACCGCCCAAGTCGCGCAGGCGCATTTGACGGGCGACCTCTTCGGCGGCTTCCATATTGGTTTTGAACGCGGTGTCTTCAATATCCGAGCCGCGTGTGGCACGCG
>NZ_JBQCWY010000326.1:0-3378 GCF_051956955.1 Neisseria sp. P0021.S005
GCTTGGTCGTCGGCGGCAAGCGTAATATAGGTATCGAGCTGCTCGGAACGTTTCATATAGTTGACCAGCATTTGCGCAATGCTGTCGCCTTCCAGCGGCACAACACCTTGCCAAGGGTCGGCATCTTTAGGCTGATGGGTCAAAACGAACACGCTGTTTTCGCCCAACAGCGCAGTCAGGCTTTCATCATCACGAATTTCAGCGGTTTCGTCCCAACGCGCGGTAGCACGGACAGTATTTTCAGAAGTCGCTTCCACCACCAACATTTTCAGACGGCCCTGACCTTGAACTTGAACAATCAGCGTGCCTTCGTTTTTAAGGTTGGCAGACAATAAAGAACCGGCGGCCAACAATTCGCCCAATGCGCGACGGATGGCGACAGGATAATGTTTTTGGTTGACGATGTGGTGCCAAACCTTTTCGAGGCGGATGTGCATGCCGCGGATAGGCATATCGTCGAAGATAAAGCGTGTACGGATATCGCTGTGATTTTGTGTCATGTCAGTCTCTGAAAATAAATCAATGAATGCCGCCTATATGGTTGCAGCAGAGGATAAATCAAGCGAAACCGCATTTAATGTTTTTCTAGTTTGTTTGGAAACAAGGATTTAACGCAAAATAACAGCAGTTTTTTTGCCAAAAAGACGGTTTTTGAATACAATCAAGCAGATAACAAGAGAATGATACGGGATAACATCTCAGAAACCGGCAATGTGCCTGCAATCGGCAGGGAATGCCTTCTGAAACGGAAGTTTTTATAATGAATTTTTTACTCCGGCTCGCAGCAGTTTGGACTTCGGTCGCCATGCTCGCGAGCGTCAATTTTTCTTACGCCGATGATTTGGAAAACCTGATTACCACCCGTCAGCATGTTTTAAACCAATTCAACGACAACGCCAACGTTTACGGCAATACGCGTCAGGCAACCCCTGTCCACCCCGTCAATACACACTCCGCTCCAAGCAACAATACGCGCGCACCTTCAGGCAATGCAGACGAATTGATCGGCAGCGCCATGGGCTTGCTCGGCGTGGCCTACCGCTACGGCGGCACATCGGCTTCTACCGGCTTTGACTGCAGCGGCTTCATGCAACACATCTTTAAACGCGCCATGGGCGTGAACCTGCCGCGCACCTCTGCCGAACAGGCGCAAATGGGCGTTGCCGTGAGCCGTTCGGAATTGCAGCCGGGCGACATGGTCTTTTTCCGCACCATGGGCCACGGCCGTATTTCCCACGTCGGCCTTTACATCGGCAACAACAATTTCATTCACGCACCGAGAACGGGAAAACGTATCGAAATTACCAGCCTCGGCCACAAATATTGGAACGGAAAATACGCCTTTGCCCGTCGCGTGAAGAAAAACGACCCATCCCGTTTCTTGAATTGAGGTGTACGATGGCGATGCCGCAAATGCCCAAATGGTATGACGACGACGGTCAGATTGTTTCCTGCACCGAAAAGGTCAAAGTCATGACCGAAAACTTAAACGAACTGTACCAAATAGCGCAGGACGCATTTGAAGACGCGCTGCTGATGGGTTGTTCCGAAAAACAGTTGCGCGAATACTTCCACGACTTAATAGCCGGACTGGAAAACCCTTATCAAAAAAACGGTTAGTTATTCGATCCATACAAAAAAGGCCGTCTGAAAGTTTTTCAGACGGCCTTTTCTTATTGGGCAGATCCTCTGCCCAATTGCTAACATTCCACCACGCGCACAGATACCGGTATGGCTTTTTTCTGCAAGGTAACGGCCAGGCCGGCGAGTGAGGTTTCTTTGTAGGTTGCCTTCATATCGCGGCCGGTTTGCAGCATGGTTTGAATCACTTCATCAAGTGAGACTTTTTTATCTGTGCCGTCTTCCAAAAGCGCAAGGGTGGCGAGCTTGAGGGCTTTTTCGGCGGCGATGCCGTTGCGCTCGATACAGGGGATTTGCACCAAGCCGCCGACAGGATCACAGGTCAGACCCAAGTGGTGCTCCATTGCCATTTCGGCGGCGTTTTCCACTTGTTTCGGTGTACCGCCGATGACTTCGGCGTATGCGCCCGCCGCCATGGAACATGCTACGCCAACTTCGCCTTGGCAGCCGACATCCGCGCCGGAAATTGACGCATTGGTTTTATACAAAATACCGATGGCACCGGCAGTCAGCAGGAAATCCTCAACACGAGATTGGTTAGCGTGCGGATTAAATTTGCGGAAATAGTGTAAGACGGCAGGAATAATGCCTGCTGCGCCGTTGGTCGGTGCGGTGACAACGCGGCCGCCGGCGGCATTTTCTTCATTGACCGCCATGGCGTACACCATCGGCCAAAGTTGGGTATTGACGATTTCGCTCTCGCGCAGGACTTTGAGTTTGGCCGCCAACTGCGGCGCGCGGCGGCGGACGTTCAAGCCGCCCGGCAATTGCCCTTCCGCACCCAAGCCGCGCTTGATGCAGTTTTCCATCACATCGGCCACAGCGGCCACACGACGGCGGACTTCCTCCTCATCGCAACCTGCCAACGCCGCTTCATTAGCCAACACGACTTCGGAAATATTCAACTGGTTCAGACGGCATTGTGCCAACAACTCGTCGCAGTTTTCGTAAGGGTATGGCACGTCTGAATTTTCCTGCGCTTCTTGTGCAAACCCTTCGTCTGTTACGATAAAACCGCCGCCAACCGAATAATAGATCTGTTCTTTCAGCTTCAGGCCGTCTGAATTATAGGCGATAAAGTTCAAACCGTTCGGATGTTTGGGCAACACTTTGTCGCCGCGGATATCCAAATCTTTTTCGGGATTGAAGGTCATTTCACGGCCGTTGAATTTTAAAACGTGCTGCGTGCGGATGCGTTCCAAGCGTTGGGGGATGTCTGCAAGCGGAATATCGTGCGGCAGGCTGCCTTCCAAACCAAGCAATAATGCATCGAATGTACCGTGTCCGATACCGGTCAAAGCAAGCGAGCCGTACACTTCACTGACAATACGTGCCACTTGTGTATCTAAGTTTTCGGCATGCAGCAAATCGGCAAAAGCGGCCGCGGCCTTCATCGGGCCGACGGTGTGCGAGCTGGACGGGCCGATGCCGATTTTGAAAATATCAAAGATGCTGATCATAATTTTCCTATCATTGTGTGTGCGGGCGGGCTGTTTTTCAGACGGCCTTAAGGCCTAAAGAGGAATCTTTTGCACCGCTTGCCAATGCAAGTACCAAATGTCCGACAGTCATCAAAGGATCGCCTGCTTCCGGCGAGGTGTATTTCAGCGTCAGCGGTTTTTTACGCAAGGGTTCGTAATGGCTGACTTTACAATGCGGGTCTTCCAAACTTGTAGAACCGGCGCGGTATCTGTATGCCAACAGCCGTAAATCGTTCAAGTCCATCTTCATGCCGTT
>NZ_JBQCWY010000327.1:0-3349 GCF_051956955.1 Neisseria sp. P0021.S005
ACAGAAAACAATATGATAACTTTATCAGTTTAGCATTTCATCAGGCCGTCTGAAAGGGGAGTTGGCTTTCAGACGGCCTGATTTTACAAACCGATTAGCGTTGGGTTTCTACTGCTTCCAAAGCGCGCAAAGCGTAGGTATAAGCGGCACCTGCATTCAGAGCGATAGCGGTGGCCAATGCGCCGGCGATTTCGCTTTCGGTTGCACCTGCTTTAGCTGCAGCGGCAGCATGCACGCTGATACAGCTTTCGCAACGTGTGGTAATGGCAACGGCGATGGCGATCAGTTCGCGTGTTTTGGCATCCAGTGCTTCGGCAGCGGCTGCTTGATCCAGTGCGCCGTAGGCTTGCAGCATTTTAGGATGGTTTTTACCCAGTTCACCGAATGCTTTTTTTACCAAGGCGGTATGTTCAGGCCAGTCTTTAAACATGATATGTCCTTTCTTAATGTGAGTGGATAAGATAAAAAATCCTATCCGTTTGTGTTTAGTGTGTGTATTATTGCAATAATTGGAAGAATAAAATCGTCAAAACATCTCATTTATTGGTAAAAAACACTATGGATATTTTGGATAGGCTGGTCGAATTGGCGCAGGTAAAAGGCAGCGTGGATGTTCAATGTCTTTTTCGGGGGAAGTGGTATGTGCGGCATGAGCCCAAGCGTGCGCATGGTTTGGTGCATATCGTAACTGCCGGTTCGGGTTATATCCGAATTGATGGGGAGCAAGAGGCAAGGCTGCTGAGTGCGGGGGATGTCATTTTTTTCCCGCGTAGTGTAGGGCATACTTTGAGCAGCGATAGCAGTTGTGAAAATCTTGGTGTTAATGTGCTGACGAGTGAAAAAGGCGCATTTAAAGTCAAGCAAAGTCATGCAGGAGGCGATGCGGCTTTGCATCTTTTCTGTGCACGGTTTGAATATGAAGCGCAGGCGGATATTATGGCGGGGCTGCCTGATACGGTTTTACTGAATATCAACCATCCTTCTTTGCAGTATTTGGTGGCGTTATTGCAATATGAGAGCGGTCAAGCTTTGTCAGGTTCGGTAGCGGTTGTGAACGCATTGGCTTCGGTGTTGTTGGTATTTCTACTTCGAGCCAGCCTAGAGAAAAATGGGGAAGCGCAATTAAGCGGTTTGCTGAATGGTTGGCAGGATAAACGCCTGCGGAATCTGCTTCAGGCAGTAGTGGATAAGCCGGAAGAGGAATGGAATATCGAGAAAATGACCGCGATGGCCAACTTATCTCGCGCCCAGTTGATGCGGGTATTTAAGCAGCAGACGGGAACAAGCCCGCATGCCTTTGTAAACAGTATCCGCTTACAGCAGGGGGCATTATTGTTGAAACAGACGGCGGATTCGGTTTTATCGGTTGCGCTCTCGGTGGGTTTTCAATCGGAAACGCATTTTGGCAAGGCATTTAAAAAGCAATATGGGATATCGCCGGGGCAATATCGAAAAAATGATCGCGCTGATGAAGCGGCAGTACAAGCGGAAGAAATACCGATTTACTTTATTTGAACAGATGATAAAAGGCCGTCTGAAAGTGTGAAAATGAAATCTAGGATTTCTAAAACACTTTTCAGACGGCCTTAATTTTAAAACGTATCAATCAAACAGAATTAGTCCAGTTTTTTGAAATGACGGCGACGTTCCAATTCGCTCAGGTAGCGTTTACGCAGGCGGATGGATTGTGGCGTAATTTCAACCAGTTCGTCATCGTCGATGAACTCAACTGCGCCTTCCAAAGTCAATTTGATCGGCGTAGTCAGGCGCACGGCTTCATCTGTACCGCTGGCGCGGACGTTGGTCAGTTTTTTACCTTTCAGAGGGTTTACCACCAAGTCGTTGTCGCGACTGTGAATACCGATAATCATACCTTCGTAGACTTTGTCGTTTGGAGAAACGAACATACGGCCGCGGTCTTCCAAGTTCCACAGGGCGTAAGCAACGGCTTCACCTTGCTCTTGAGAAACCAGTACGCCGTTGTGACGGCCGGGCATATCAGGTTTAACCGGAGCATAGTCGTCAAAAACGTGGCTCATCAAGCCGGTGCCGCGGGTCAAAGTCAGGAATTCGCCTTGGAAACCGATCAGACCGCGTGCAGGAATGTGGTATTCCAGACGGGTACGGCCATTACCGTCGCTTTCCATATTGGTCAATTCGCCACGGCGACGGCCAAGCTCTTCCATAACGGCACCTTGGTTGTCATCAGGTACGTCCACGGTCAGGTTTTCGTAAGGCTCGCATTTTTGACCGTTGATTTCACGGAATACCACGCGCGGTTTACCGACTGCCAATTCAAAGCCTTCACGGCGCATGTTTTCCAACAAAATGGTCAGGTGCAATTCGCCACGGCCGGAAACGCGGAATACATCAGCGTCGGCAGTATCTTCAACACGCAGGGCAACGTTGGTCAGCAATTCTTTTTGCAGGCGGTCGCGGATTTGGCGGGAAGTCACGAATTTGCCTTCAGTACCGGCCAAAGGAGAAGTATTGACCATAAAGTCCATGGTCAAGGTAGGCTCGTCCACGCTCAACATAGGCAAGCCTTTAGGATTGTCTTTGTCGGTAATGGTTACGCCGATACCGATGTCTTCGATACCGGAAATAATCACGATATCGCCGGCTTCAGCTTCTTCCAAAGGTACGCGTTCCAAGCCTTGGAAGCCCAACAGCTGGTTGATGCGGCCTTGGGCAACTTGTTCTTCATGATTCATCACGGCAACAACTTGGCCGGGTTTGATGCGGCCGTTCAGGATGCGGCCGATACCGAGGCGGCCGGTATAGTTGTCGTAGTCCAGTTGGGAAATTTGGAGTTGCAGCGTTTCGTCCGCGCTGCCGCTTGGTGCAGGCGTGTGTTTCAAAATGGTCTCGAACAGAGGACGCATATCGCTGCTCTCGTCGTTCTCATCCAGTTTGGCAAAGCCGGACAGGCCGGAAGCATAGACGATAGGGAAGTCCAATTGTTCGTCGGTTGCGCCCAGGTTGTCGAACAATTCGAATGTTTGGTCGATAACCCAGCTTGGACGGGCAGACGGTTTGTCGATTTTGTTGATAACAACGATAGGTTTCAGACCCAAAGCCAAGGCTTTTTTGGTCACGAAACGGGTTTGCGGCATAGGGCCTTCTTGTGCGTCAACCAACAGTACGACGCAGTCAACCATGCCCAATACACGTTCCACTTCGCCACCAAAATCGGCGTGTCCCGGGGTATCTACGATGTTGATGTGGTAGCCTTCGTATTCGATGGCGGTATTTTTAGCGAGAATGGTAATGCCGCGTTCTTTTTCAAGATCGTTGCTGTCCATGACGCGTTCTTCGACTTGCTGGTTGGAACGGAATGTACCGGACT
>NZ_JBQCWY010000328.1:0-3348 GCF_051956955.1 Neisseria sp. P0021.S005
TGGAGGAATGGCCGTCTGAATATTCAGACGGCCCCGGGTTGCCTGTGAATCAGTTGGCAACGTAGTTTTGATAGAGGGTCACGACTTTTTGTACGCCGACGGTCGTGCTGACTTTTTGGGTCACGCGGGCTTGCTCGTCAGGCGTGAGAATGCCCATCACATAGGTCACGTTGCCGTAAGTCACGATTTTGACGCGTGCTTGGGTGGCCGGGCTGAGGCCCAACAGGGTGGCGCGGACTTTGGATGTACCCCAAGTATCGTTGGTCACATCACCGAACGAACGCGCTTGTGAGGCAACGGTAATGTAGTTGTACACGCCTTCTGCGGCTTGTTCGGAGCGGGCGATGCGTTCAACAAATTGTTTTTCGCCTTCGGTGGCCACTTGGCCGAGCAGGAGCAGGTGGCGGTTGTAGCCGACAACGTTCAGTTTGGGCTTGTAGCCTTGGACTTGGTTGTTTTGGCGCAGGTAGGAGCGTGCGGTGGTTTCGACGCGCAGGGCCATAACGTTGTCGTCGGTTTGCGCACCGGTGGTGCGGCGGTCGACGGCGGATTTGGTGCCGACGGCTGCACCGCCGATCAGTGCGCCGACGCAGCCGCTCAGACTCAGGCTCAAGAGGGTCGCTGTCAGAACGGGGAGGGCGTAGCGTTTGATATTCTTCATATCCTTTTCCTTGGGTATGGACGGGTGGGCGTTCAGACGGCCTCTAAGGGATGGGCCGTCTGAAAAGAAAGGGTTACATGCCTTCAAGCAGGACGGAGTCGATGCAGTCGCACATGGCGTGAATCAGCAAAATATGGTTTTCTTGAATGCGGGCAGTGCGCGGATAAGGGACGTTGAGCAAAACGTCGGTATCTTTGAGCATGGCAGCGATTTTTCCGCCGTCGCGGCCGGTCATGGCGATGACGTGCATGTCGCGCTCGTGTGCGGCTTTGATGGCTTCGATGACGTTGGCGGAATTGCCGGAGGTGGAGATGCCGACCAATACGTCGCCTGCACGTCCGAGTGCGCGCACTTGTTTGCTGAATACATGGTCGAAACCGTAGTCGTTGCCGATGGCGGTCAGGGCGGAGGTGTCTGTCGTCAGCGCGACAGCGGCCAATTCCATGCGTTCTTTTTCAAAACGGCCGGTCATTTCTGCGGCGAAGTGTTGAGCGTCGGCAGCCGAACCACCGTTGCCGCAGGCCAGGATTTTACCGTCGTTCATCAGGCATTGCAGCATCAGCTCGGCAGCCTGTGCGGTCGGCTCGACCAGTACTTTTTCGGCTTCCTGCTTGGCGCGGATGCTCTCGGCAAAATGCGCGGAAACGCGTTCTTGTAATGTTGTCATGAGGTTAACCTGTAATATTTTGAATCCATTCGGGTTGACCGTCGCCTTCAATCAGTACCGCGTCTAGGCGGCAGGGCGCATGGTTTAACCCGTGCTTTTGCAGATAATACTCTACACTTCGTTGCAATTTCAATAATTTGGACGGCGAGATGCTGTATGCGGCACCACCGAAACCTCGGTTTTTGCGGTATTTTACTTCAACAAACACAATCGTACCGCCGTTTTTGACGATTAAATCGATTTCGCCGTAGGCACAATGCCAGTTCCGTGCCAGCAGCGAGCAGCCTTTGGCCTGTAGGAACGCCAGTGCCGCATCTTCGGCCGCCGCCCCCTGTTTGTGGTTTAAGCGCATGAAAAGTTTACCCGTTATATAATCATTGTTTTTAAAGAGACGCCGTTTCAGACGGCCTTGAATCTATGTACACAAAACACCTGCAAAAAGCCGTCGACAGCATCGAAAAACAGATATTATACGTTGTTGCCACACCCATCGGCAATTTAGCCGACATAACGTTGCGCGCACTGGCCGTGCTGCAAAAGGCCGACATTATCTGCGCCGAGGATACCCGTGTTACCGCCCAGCTTTTGAGTGCGTACGGTATTCAGGGCAAACTCGTGAGCGTTCGCGAACACAACGAGCAACAAATGGCCGATAAAATCATCGCCCATCTTTCAGACGGCCTGAGCGTCGCCCAAGTTTCGGATGCGGGTACGCCTGCGGTTTGCGATCCGGGTGCGAAACTTGCCGCCCGCGTGCGCGAAGCCGGATTTAAAGTGGTGCCTGTGGTCGGCGCAAGCGCGGTCATGGGGGCGTTGAGCGTGGCCGGTGTGACGGAATCCGATTTTTACTTCAATGGTTTCCTGCCGCCTAAGGCCGGCGAACGCCAAAAGCTGCTGGCCAAATGGGCGGAAGCCGATTTTCCGATTGTGATGTTTGAAACGCCGCACCGTATCGAAGCAAGCCTTGCGGATATGGCCGCGCAGTTTCCCGAACGCCGTTTGACTTTGGCGCGCGAAATCACCAAAACATTTGAAACCTTTCTCAGCGGTACGGTTGCCGAAATCCAAGCCGCCCTTAAAAACGACAGCAACCAAACGCGCGGCGAGATGGTGCTGGTGTTGCACCCTGCTGTGAAAGAAAAGCACAGTGATTTGCCCGAAGCGGCGCAAAACACCATGAAAATCCTTGCGGCCGAGTTGCCGACCAAACAAGCAGCCGAGCTTGCCGCCAAGATTACCGGCGAGAATAAAAAGGCGCTGTATGATTTGGCTTTGGAATGGAAAAAGCAGGGATAATGGCTGATTGGCAAACCGTATATCAAAGGCCGTCTGAACAATAGATTTCAGACGGCCTTTTTATAATTGGATTTTGGAGGGTTTTAAATTGATCCGATAGGTTCAATACGCTTCTAAGTTTGCGTTTCAGACGGCCTCAATGTTTGGCAAACCTGCTTTAACGCTGCCATACGTTGCGCAAATATTCGATGCAGTCGGTCAGGGCGTAAAACGGGGCGTTGCCGTGATTGGCGTTGGGGTAGAGGGTAAAGCGGACATCCGCACCGAGGTGGTGCAAAGTGCCGGCAAGAATTTTGGCTTGTGCAACCATGCCGCTGCTGGTTTGGTCGGGGCGGTTGTTTCTGCCTTCATGTTCGCCTGCGCCAAGGCGGATGCCGATTCCTTGTGGCAAAGTGTCGGGCAGCCAATCGAGTACGCGGCGGTCTTGCCACCAGATAGACGGTGACACCAGCAAATAATGGCGGAATCGTTCGGGGCGGGTAAATAGGGAATAGAGGCCGTACAGTGCGCCGAACGAATGGCCGAAGACGGCTTGGTTTTGGGTGTCGATGCGGTATTTGCTGTCGAGCAGGGCGGAGAGTTCGTCATCGATAAAGCGGCTGAAGCGGTCGGCTTGGCCGTATTGTTTGCGTTCGGATTCGGGCGCGTTGTCGGGCAGCGGCGGCGTGTAGTCGAGGGCGCGTTGGCTTAAGTCGCGGATGGTGCCGCCGGTGTAGCCGATGCC
>NZ_JBQCWY010000329.1:0-3346 GCF_051956955.1 Neisseria sp. P0021.S005
GGTGAATATCGGTCAAAGAAGAACGCAAAATGCTCAATGCCGCAAAAGCGGTTGCGGTTTCTTCCGGCGGAATTTCACGCAATACGCCAACCACAGGCGCGGCAGCTTGAGGCTCAGGCTGAGCATTAGCCGCTTCCGCACCCTCGGCTGCATGTTTTTCTTCAATCGCCTGCGCCAACAAAACGCGCTCGACCGGCACTTCGCCCTGCTGCTTGCTTTCCTGCTCTTTGAGTAAGGCTTTGCAGTCAATCACGCGCAAATCGTTATCCGCTGCAAAATCCATCAAAAAACGGAACATTTGCGGATTGTCTTCTTCCAGTTTTTTATCGACTGCCACACAACGGACATTGTCCACCAAAATCGGGCGCACCCAATTCGAATAGGAAAGGCGGTTGTCTTTGGTGAAGGAAGACAAAATACCGCACAGGCGCTCCGCCCAGTCGCTTGGTCGGAAAATCTTGCCTTTGCTGGTCGTACCATGGATCACAACTTCATAAGGATTACACACTAACATAAGCAGCTTCCTGAAAGTAAATGGCTGAAGGAATATTTCGCCAGTGCCAACATCAGAAAAAGTTCCGATACATAGCAACAGATGATTGAAAAAATATCAGTAAGGTTTTGAAATACGACAATGATGAGACGGCTTGCCAATCCTGACAATCCGTTTCGAATTCTTTGATTATTATACCCGATACGCCTCTTTTTCTTCAAAAATCATTTGAAAAATAACAACAGGCCGTCTGAAACCAAGTATTTCGGTTTCAGACGGCCTGCATATTTTGTATATCAATACAACAATTTCTTGCGGGGCTTTTGTTCGCCACCGGATTTAATTTCCGACAAGTTGAAATTCAGTATGCTCAAATCCAAAATGCTTTCTGAAGTGCATTGATCGCCAAAAGCATTTTCATAAGTGGCCTTCAGTTTCAACACGCCGCCAAATGTCTGGTCCGGCAATTCGGCAGCCAGCGCCAACATGCTTGCAAACACGCCGCCATACAATTCGCCCGATGCCAGCATATCCACACCGCCGGAAAACATCTCCAAGCGCATAACTGCATCGGCAACCAACTTGCTCGGCAAGTGATCCGGCAAAGGCTCTGCCTCAAAGCGTACATTCTTCGCCAAGCCCTTACCGCTATTGCGGACAACCAAAACCAATAAATCCGTTTGACCGTCAGAACGCTGCAACGTCGCATGCAAAACCGGATGAATGCTCTCTTTTTGAATCAGCTGCTCACGGTGCAACATCTTGCTTTTAGCTTTGGATCGCGCAGATACGACGGCCCAAATCAACCAAACCAATGCAACGGCAGAAATGGCTGTGACCAAAAGAGGAAGATTGGCCAAATAGGCTTGCTGATTAAACCAAACTTGTGCGGCTAAAAATCCGGCAAAGAAAATCAAGACGTATAAAATTGGGGCAAACCGGCTTTGTATGGATGAGTGCATAAGTTTTCCTACATTTCGTATCGCGTTATAAAAATAATGCCTTTTGAGCAAATGATGTCATTAACTCAGAAGGCATTATTTTAACGTAATTTTAACGCAATTTGCTTAATATCTTGCTTTTTATGAAACTGATGTATCAAGCAGACAACTCAAACCGCACAGCCGTGTTTTCAGACGGCCTGAGATTTTATCAGGCTTCGGCAACCGAATCACGCGAGAAGGTTTTTTCGCAATAATGGCATTTCAAACGTGTCTGACCATTATGTGAACGGACATAAAAGCGGCTGATGACCGGCTCGCCATGACTGGCACAATTGGTATTCGGGCAGCGGAATACTTCTGAAATTTCGTCCGGCAATGACAAATGCTGTTTGTCGATCACTTTAAACTGATCGATTTTGTTTACTACTGCTTCAGGGGCAAATAAAGCCAAACGGTTGGCCGCATTGGCATCCAACCATACGCCGCTGACTTTGATAATGTCTTTGCTTCCCTGCGTTTTGCTGGGCAAATTAAAGCCGACTGTAACCGCGCTGCCATAATGCAGCAGCTTAAACTGTCTTAAAATGGCCAAGCCTTTACCGGCAGGAATATGATCAATTACCGTACCTTGTTCAATCGCTTCAACGCTGAGTTTTGAGTTTTCCATCTCTCGCTCCTTAAACTTCTTCGTTCAATACCAAAGACAAAATCGCCATCCGTGCATACACGCCATTGGTTGCCTGTTCAAAATAATAGGCATGAGGTGTTTTATCCACGTCCGGATGAATTTCATCTACCCTCGGTAAAGGATGCAAGACGCGCAAATTGGGTTTAGCATTCGCCAACATTTGCGCATCAAGATTGAATTTACCCTGAATTTTGGCAAATTCCTGCTCATCAAAACGTTCGCGCTGAACGCGGGTCATGTACAAAATATCCGCCCATTCGACCGCTTCTTCCAATCCGGGCAAAATTTGATAAGGGCACCCGGCTTCTTCCAGCTCTTCAGTGATATAGTCCGGCATTGCCAAGCTGGGAGGGGAAACAAACGCAAATTCACAACCCCAACGCTTCAGCGCCTGACACAATGAATGTACCGTACGGCCATATTTCAAATCGCCGGCCATCGCAATCTTCAAATTGCTCAAACTGCCCTGTGTTTCATAAATCGTGACCAAATCCAAAAGCGTCTGACTCGGATGTTGGTTGGTACCATCGCCGGCATTAATCACGGGCACGCTCGAAAATTCGGCCGCCACACGGGCCGCACCGTCTTTCGGGTGTCGCTGAATAATCGCATCCGTATAGCTGGAAATAATCCTCGCAGTATCTGCGAGCGTTTCACCCTTTTTCGCGCTGGTATTTGCACCATCGGAAAAACCGATAACTTTCCCACCCAAACGCTGTACCGCCGTTTCAAAAGACAAACGAGTACGGGTGGACGGTTCAAAAAAGCACGAACCAATCAATTTGCCTTCAAGCAAATCTTCACGAGGCTGCTTTTTCAACTTCAAGGCCGTCTGAAGCAGCAATTCGAGCTGCTCTGTCGTCAAATCTGAAATTGAAATAATATGTTGCCGATAAAGCGGATTAGGCATGACCATTCCTTCCCATAAAAAAGCCCGCAACAGGCGGGCGTTTCAAGCAAACCGATTCCATTGTTGCCCAACATCATCCCAGTGGACAATCACAACCATGTTTCTACCACACCCATGAAATCTTCCGCATTATCGCATATTTAACAGACGGCTGCTTCTTTCAAGTTTTCAGATTCTTTCAAGTTTTCAGACGGCCTGATACCTTTGCAAAATAACCCTCGGTACTCCACAGCTGAAACCCAAGCACATGGATTCGGTATTTTCAGTTATTGCCCCCATTGGTCCAAGTCTTCATTGCCACTGCCCATACA
>NZ_JBQCWY010000330.1:0-3339 GCF_051956955.1 Neisseria sp. P0021.S005
GTTCACACGTCGGCGTAGCCGCCAAAATCTTCCGCACCCTCGCAGAAGAAGGCATCAACATCCAAATGATTTCAACTTCCGAAATCAAAGTATCCGTCCTGATTGACGAAAAATACATGGAACTGGCCACCCGCGTTCTACATAAAGCATTCGACTTGGGCAACTAATTCCAGCCAATCAAAAGGCCGTCTGAAACTTTATTGTTTCAGACGGCCTTTTATATTAAAACCTTGCTGTTTCAATACTCAATCCTTCCCTTCTCTCGAAAAATGCTCAATCTCAAATCCGCTCTGACGATAAGCTCGAAAACGGTCTCGGGCTTCGGCCAAATCTTCTAAGCTATTGCCCACAATCTCAAGGATACGATTTGGAATGGCCGGGGCTTGGCTCCAGAAATCGGCAGACAGGTTCAAAACCGTGCAATCTTGCGAAATATTCGGCAATGAGTTTCCAAACGCAAGCAATACCGGCGTTTCAGACGGCATGGGGTCGGTAGGCAGCCAGACTTCATGCGGAATAAAGCTTTCGGGAATCTGCTGCCACAAATCAATGTCGAGTTGCTGCATGGCCGCAGCAGAATCCGACCATACCAAAATCTGCCCGCCATCGCGTATGGCGCGGGCAATCAGGCGGCAGGCAAAGGCGGCCGGCTGGGCGACGTGTGTATAAAAAGTGGCTTTAGGCATGGCGTATTCTTTCATTTAGGCAATGGATTTGCCGTTTTCAGACGGCCTTTTTGGTTTTCAACAATCTCAAGGCATTGCCCAATACCAGCAGCGAGCTGAAACTCATGCCGAGCGCGGCGATCCACGGGGTAACGTAACCAAACACGGCCAGCGGAACGGCAACCAGATTGTATGCGCTCGCCCAAGTCAGGTTTTGGCGGATGATTTGATGGGTACGGCGTGCCTGTTCCATCATCACGGGTAAAACGTTCAAATCATCATTGAGCAAAACCACATCCGCACCGTCTCGCGCCACATCGGCACTCGTGGCCACGGCAGCCGATACGTCGGCTTGGGCAAGGACGGGGGCATCGTTGATCCCGTCGCCGATCATCATGACTTTACGCCCTTGTTTTTGCAGATTTTCCACATAAGCCAGCTTGTCTTCAGGCGTGGCTTCGGCACGATAGGCATCCAAACCCAGCTCTTGCGCGACTTGGGCTACGGCAGCCTGACGGTCGCCGCTTAAAAGGTGCAGACGGATGCCGTGTTGTTTCAGGTTTTGCAACATTTCAGCGGCGCTGTCTTTGATTTGGTCTTCTAGCAAAAAGGCCGTCTGAAAACCGCTTTGATTGCCCAAGAAAATAATGCTGCCTGTGTGGTCGATATGGGCAAATGTTTCAGGCAGATTACCGGCGATCTCAGAAACAAATGCCGCTTTGCCCAAAGCCCAAACCTGGATTTCGCCATCAAATTCGATTTGCGCGCTGACGCCGTGTCCGATACGGTTGATCCGTTGCTGCACTTTCACATCAAGCGCGGATATGGGGCCATCTGAAAGCGTATGGTTCAAAATGGCACGGGCGATGGGGTGTTCGGATTGCTGCTCCAATGCTTGGGCAACGGCAAGGGCTTGGGCCTCGTTCAGACGGCCTGCGGACAACATACGGCTGACGGAAAGCTGCCCTTTGGTCAACGTACCGGTTTTATCGAACACGACATCGTCAATTTGAGCAAGCGTTTCCAAGCTTTGTTTGCCGCTGATGAGAATGCCGTCTTTGGCAAGCGCACCGGTAGAAGCAGCCAGTGCGGTCGGAGTGGCAAGCGATAAGGCACACGGACAGGTAATGACCAGCAGGGCAACGGTAATCCACAAGGCGGTGTGCGCATCGGCATACCAAGCCCAGCCGATAAAAACAGGAACTGCAAGCAAGAGCTCGCCAAATACAAAACTGGACGCGTATTTTTCGGCCAACTCGGCGGCACGCGGTTTTTGCGCCAGCGCACGGTCGAGCAGTTTGACGATATGGGACAGGCGCGTGTTGCCGCCGGTATGGTCGGTGCGGATGATTAAAGGGCTGCTGGTGTTGAGCGTGCCGGCGGTTACTTTTTCAGACGGCCTTTTCACGATGGGCAGGCTTTCGCCGGTCAACATGGCTTCGTTAACTTCACTCTCGCCGGATAAAACCGTACCGTCCACCGGAATGACTTCGCCGGGCTTCACAACAATCGTATCGCCGATATTGAGGCGGACGACTGCGGCTTCTTCGATGGCTTCACTTTCCGGATAAGATGGCAAACGGTGGCAGAATGCCGGAACCAGTTTGACCAACCGCTCCGCCGCATCGCCTGCTTTGCGTCGGGCAATCTGTTCCATAAAACGCCCGCCCAACAGGAAAAACAGCAGCATGGCGATAGATTCAAAATACATGCCCTGCCCTGCGTTGGTGGCCAGGCTGTAAATACCCGCAATAAAGGTCATCACAATGGCAATGGCAATCGGCGTATCCATGCCGACACGGCGGTTTTTCCAGTCGCGCCATGCGCCGCGGTAAAATGGCAACGCGCTGTAAAACACAACGGGCAACACCATCAAAAAGCCGCCCCAATGCAGGATTTCCAAATAAAGCGGCTCGATGTCGCCGCCGTAAAAATAAGTCGGCAGAGCAAACATCATCGTCTGCATCATACCCAGTCCGGCCACGGCCAATCTGACGATAAACTGCTTACGCTCCTTCTGCGCCTGCACTTCGATTTTTTGCGCATCATAAGGCGCGGCGGTATAACCGGTTTGGCGGATTTTCAGCAAAATGTCCGACAATTCGATGTGGGCGCTGTCCCACACCACGCGGCAGCGGTGGGTACTATAATTCAAATCCACGCGCACCACGCCCTTCATGCGCAACAACTGTTGTTCAATCAGCCACACACACGCGGCGCAGGTAATGCCGCCCAGCATCAACACCGCCTCGCGCTCATCCCCTGCGCCGACCTCGACAAAATCCGCCTGCACTTCGGGCAAATCGTACAGCTTTAATTGTGACAACACTTCCGGCGGCGGCAATTCAGATTTTTCCGCGTCTGCGGTACGCTGTTTGTAATAATTGCCCAAACCGGCATCAATGATACTCTGCGCCACCGCTTGGCAGCCGGCGCAGCAGGTTTCGTGTTCTTCGTCTTCAAAACGAACCGTCAGATGCAGATGCTCCGGGACTTCAAGTCCGCAATGGAAACAGTTTTTTTGGGGATGTGTGGAAGATGTCATAATGTGTTCGATTTATTTTTCAGACGGCCTGAAACAATCGTTTCAGGGTGTTACATTTTAGCAAAAAGCGTTTTTCCGCCTCATTTCATTTACTTTTGAATTAATAGACTGTCGAATTTTATAAAAAAT
>NZ_JBQCWY010000331.1:0-3329 GCF_051956955.1 Neisseria sp. P0021.S005
TAAAATTTATATTCTAACTGACCGCGAATAACGTTCACGTCCTGTTTATCCGTACCAACGGTAGGCGTAACCTGTTTGCCGGCCAAATAGAAGCCTTTGAGTTTCCAGTTTTTCCAAGGAATATAAGTTGCACCGATTTGCACGCCTTGGACGTTTTTGCTGTAATCCTCAACAGAAGAGACACCGGACAACGAACCGACACGGCGGTAGTTCAAGAATACGTCGTAAGAATTACGGACGTTCCAGTCGGCCGATTTATAGCGCACTTCAGTGAACACGCCGTCATTTTTGATTTTTTGTCCGGCATCATTATAAGCTTTGATATTGGACTTGCTGACCGCGGCCATCCAACGCCAATCGTCATTAAATTTAATGTCCGTACCAATTTCCCCGAAGACCGCGTTTTTCTTCGCGCCGCGTACATCGATGTCTTTCATGTAGCTGACGGTTGCGCCGACGTTGATATTCTCATTCACAGGCAACACGCTTTGAACCGCGGCAAAATGTCTGCGGCGACCGCCAATGCCCCATGCGTTGTCGTTCAGATTGCCGGTACGGCGGCCCGCATAGATTTTGGTCGGCAGGGTTTTATTGTCAAAGAAGATTTCGCCGCCGGTGACTTCGGTATCCCATACGCGGCCGTATGAAGAGAATGCGCCAAATTTACCGACACGCGCTTTGATGTTGTTGTATACAGTCCCTTCGGCATACAGTTTATTGACCGGCACATCATGATCGCCGTTAAATTTACCGGTTTCCAAATCGATATTCGGCTCGATTTGCGCTACCAATTTCCAATCTTTGTACAGTTTTGCGCGTAACCAAAATTCTGCGTTGAAGTTGGCATTGGTGTCTTCAGGCGTCGGATTAACGCTGCTGTTGTTGGCATTGATGTCTTTGGTATCCGCACGTACGCGCAAACCGCCGTTCACAGTCAACAAATCATTGAAAATGCTGATTTTATCGTCATCTTTGCGAATAATGCTGCCGGAATTGACATAATCGTTGGTGGTGGCCAAAGCCGCCGCATCACGACCGCCATCAGCATTCTCTGCCAATGAATAAGATGATGAAGCCAATAAAATACAGGTTGCAATCAGTTTGGTTTGAAATTTCATGCCGACTCTCCAAAAGAAGGTATTGAAAGTGAAGTATTCGATAAAGCGTACAAAATCGTGGATTTTGTAAAAATTATTCATTTTGTTTACTAATTATTTTTATCGTATGTAAATTAGTGTAATCAGTCAAGCAGATTTAAACGCTTTATCCGCTTTCAGACGGCCTCTTGATTCAGGTCAAACAGAAGCCTGCATATCAGGTTGTTCAAACTGCCGTTCCAAGGCATCGGCCAATGCCGTCCTGCGTTTTTGGTGGCATCCCACAGCCTGACACAATTCCTCTGCATTTCCCCAAAACACAAAACGTTCACGCGCGCGGGTAATGGCCGTGTAAAGCAAAGCCTTATCCAATCCTCGGGCTTCCTCTTCGCCCTCCGTCGTTGCAGGCACTGACGGGGGCAACAGCCATACTTCCCGATATTCCGAACCTTGGCTCTTGTGCACCGTCATGGCAAAAGCCGATTCAAAATCGGGCAAACGGCTGATGGTAATTTTTTTGAATCCATCTTTCTCAGGAAAATAGGCAGACAAGCCATTCAACGATTCTTCATCTTTCATAATCAGCCCGATGTCGCCGTTAAACACTTCCAGCATGTAATCATTGTGGGTAATCATGATGATCTGTCCGGCAAACCAAGGCGTTTCGCCCGAAACCTTGCCTTGCCGTTGCAAATATTCTTGATAAGCCTGATTCAAATCATCCGCATCCTGCCGCCAAGCCGCCAATACCACCACATCGGCAGCATGACCATAGGCGAGTGCAACATTATTCTCTGCCACGGCCTGCCAATAATCCTGTTGCTTTTGATACAGCAAAGCAACCTGCTCTTTCAGACGGCCTGATTTCATTTCCAACTCTTTGGGAAACTTGTCAAACTGTTCGACCGCAGTTTGCTTTTCCCCGGATACCACCGCCCTTGCCAAACAACCAATGCCGCTGTCTGCACCAAAACGGTGGCTGAACGTCAATTTGGCATTGTTTTGCGATAAAGCCTGAGGCCGCTCTTTAATCTCAAAGCCATGATTGGGCAGATAAACTTCCAGCTTTTCAGCAGTTTCTTTATCCAAAACCGTCGGACGCGACAACGCCGCCAATACGGCACCCAAGCCAACCGACGGCAACTGGTTTTCATCGCCAAGCAACACCAAACGACAACTGGTCGGCACGGCACGCAATAAATCCAACACCAGCGGCAAATCCAACATCGAAGCCTCATCCACCACCAAAACATCCAAAGCAAGCGGATGTTCATGATTGAACGCGGGGCGCATTTGCGGCGGCCGCAATTTCAACAATCGATGGACAGTCTGCCCTTCCAAGTTTTCCAAATGCGCTTTAATGTTCGGAGACAAATCAAAGCCATCTAAAGCCCGCTGCAAAGCCCGTGCCATATGCGCAGCCGCCTTGCCCGTCGGCGCGGCCAACGCAATACGGGGCAGCTTCGTACTGTTATTGCAAATCAGACCCAAAAGCTTTGCGACGGTCGTGGTCTTACCCGTACCCGGCCCGCCGGTAATCAGCATAAAGTTTTGCAGCAAGGCCAAAGCCGCAGCATCCCTCTGCTCTTTACTGTCTTTAGGATCAAACCAGTCGCTCAGGCTTTTTGAAGCCGCCATGAAATTCACTTCTTCCGCCGCGGCACTTGCCAGCCGTTTGATTTCGACAGCCAAATCATGCTCCAACTGCCACATCCGCCCTAAAAACAATTTCCGGTCTTGCAGGATAAGCGGTTTATCCGCATTGCCGACCAAATTCGGCAAGTTGCTTAAGGCATCGACATCCGCTTTATCCAAATAAATAAACGAATGCCCGTTTTGCAAGGCTGCAAACAGTCGAACCACATAAGGCTCAATAACGGATGCGCCCTGTACTTCGTGGCGGCGGAAAAACGCAATGGCCGCATCTGCGGCAGAGGAAAGGATAGAGTCGGTCGGATTCATGGCTCAAGCTTGATGGATACGGACAAAAGAAAGGCCGTCTGAAAAACAGTGTTTCCATAAATGAAAACCTATTTTTCAGACGGCCTCTATTATACCGTTCAAAGCATAAAATATTTGCCTGAAATAATAACCTTATTGCAGCGCTTGCAGGCTGCCGTCTTTCATGGTCATTACCCGGTCGAAACGCTCAGCCAGCTCATCATCATGGGTCACCACAATCAGGCTGGTGTTCAATTCGCGTTTCAAATCCAGCATCATGTCCAGCACATT
>NZ_JBQCWY010000332.1:0-3324 GCF_051956955.1 Neisseria sp. P0021.S005
TACGGCGGCGAAATTGCCTTGTGGAATGCTGAAGTTGATGTTGTTCAGAATAGGACGGTCGCCATATGCGAAGGCAACGTCTTTCATTTCGATGAAGGGTGTGGAACTCATGCAGGAGAGGGGTGTCAAAAAATGTATTTTAATTACGGGTATTGTAAAGGGTATTGGATATTCGGGCAATTTTCAGACGGCCTGCGCTTAGGAATAACGGGTAAAAACGTGTGAAAGAATGCAGAAGCGTTGGTGCCACGGTCGTTTTGTCGCGTGTTGTGTCAAACATACAGACAGATGTGTATGTATATAAAGAGGCGGGCAAATATGCCCGCCTTGTTTTTAATATTTCTGCAAACCTTCTACCTTGATTTCTTTGGCATTGGCATGGATGAAGGCTTGAGTCGCTTTCATCGTGGCTTGGATGCGCGGATCGTTCCAGCGCACGATTTGGTTGTTTTCATCACGCTTGTCCGACCAGATAATCACGCCGTCAGTGTATTTTTTGCTGATTTCGAGCATTTTGCGCCAACGGACGGGATCGATGAATTGTTTGAAATAAGGACTGTTGGTGGCCGAATAATATTGCGGCCAGATGTAGCCGATGATTTTTTTGTTGGGAAAGCGTTGATGGATGTCGTCAACGGCGGTTTTCACGTCTTTTTCCCATTGCACCAAATCGGGGGAAGTGATGTAGAACACTGGATTGGCATAGTCGCTGATGGCGGCGGTGGGCGCACGGCGTTTGCTGACTTGCCGCCATTTTGTCAAGATGGCTTCGTTGTCAACGTTGGGACGGTAGTGTCGGATGCCGTGCAGGTGTTCGGAGGGCATGCCGTAGTTGCTGATGACGGCGCGCGGGTTTTCTTCTCTGAAGATTTGGTACATCCGCGCGAAGTCGGTTCTCAATTCGTCGGGCGTCAGCAGCTGGCCGTCTTTTTCGGCAAACCAGCTTTCGATGTCGGTGGAAATGGTGCGGTAGCCTTCGCGGCGCGATTGTTTGGCCAATTCACGGATGCGCGCTTCGTTGAGTACGCCGTGTTTGCGTTTGCCTGTCGGATCGGGTTTGACCAACTCGCTTTCATAAACCAAGAACACTTTGGAGAGTTTGTCGGCGGTCAGGTCGGGTTTGCCGACATAGTCCATGCGGTCGTAGATGATGAAATCTTTGGCATGGGCGGAGAGGACGGTCAATAAGAGGACGAGGGGTAAAAGGCGGTTGGGTTTCATATTTTTAGGCAGATAAGGGAAAAGGGCCATTGTACGGGAAGCGGTGTTAAAGTGAGTCAAAGGCCGTCTGAAAGGATAAAAGTTCTTTCAGACGGCCTTTGTTGAACTGGGTATATTCAGTTTTGAGGCTGGTGTGATTTACTGCGCCGCAGTTTTTTCCAGCAATAGGAAAGTCTCGGCTTTGTTGCGCGGTCTTGCGCCTTGCCACAAGGTTTGCCAACCCGAAGGTGCACCGACATTGGCGGCTTGGCGGATGAGGCGGTAGCGGCAGGACGGGTTGTCGGTCGTGGTTTTAATATGGCTATATTGTGTCCATGCGATTCGTGTGCGCTGGTCTTGGCCGTCGATGCTGATACATTCGAGGCCGTCTGAAAGTTTCTGTTTCAATTCGGAAGAAAGCGCGGCTTCCATTTGGTGTACGACCGGTGCATGGCTTTTGGCGGCGTTGAGCCACGGTAAAAACAGGGTCATCAGCAAGGCCCAGGCCAAGGTAACGCCGGCTGCCCAGTTGGTTACGGCTTGGCGGCCACGGATGTTTTTACGCGTAATCGCCCAGAGCCATAACGGGGTAAACAGCAGGGCGACGGTCATCGGAATCGGGTCAATGTCGGGGATGTAATACGGGCTGAAATAGGCGGCGCGTTCGGCCAGTTTGGCAGGCCAGCCGTAGTTCATGGCGAAAAAGCCCAGCCACAGGAAGACGGCAATCAAACCGAATGCCATGATGCCGAACCAGTTGATAAATGCCACTGCACCGCGACGCAGGCCGTCCAGTTGTGCCGCGCCGAGCAGGGCGAGCGGCGGCAACAGCCAAACGAGGTTGTCTTGCAGGCGTTGCGGGTTGATGGCAAGTAGGGCTGTCATAATAACCAGCCACGACAGGCTCAGAATGCCCCAGTTTTTATCGTGGATACGCGTGCGGCTGAGCGTCCATGCTGCCAGCGGCCAGGCAGGCAAGGCAAACCACAGCAGGTTTTTCAGATAATAGGGCAGGTTGAAGGCCGTCTGAATCTGATGGAAACCGCCGAATACGCCTAAGGAATAATGGCTGAACCAAATATCAAACCATTCGGGATTGGTTTTTGATAAAACCAGCGGATACAGAATCAGCAGGGGCAGGGAAACGACGATGGCGCCAATCAGGGTCAGCAGATAGCGTTTGCTTTGCCAAGTAGAATGGAACGACAGGGCAAGTGCCAAAAACATCATGGCCGCGGTCAGCAGATAGCCTAAGGAAAGGGAGAGTAAAACCCAACCGCCGCACAACAGCAAAATGGCAATAATGACGCGGCGGCGTGCCAGTGAAAAGCCGCACAGAATCAATCCAAATGCGGCAAAAGCGGCCGACATGGGATTGAGGAAGTGGGCGATGGGCAGCAAACCGATGCTGCCGATAAGGATCAAGACAACGCTGCGGCCGTGGTGTCTGCCGAGAAAGTTGAAACCGGCAAAACCGCAGGCGGTCAGTCCGATGGCGGTAAATACCACGCCGGCAAAACGTGCGGCATCATAGGCATCGGCCGCCCAAGGCGAAAACAGAGTTTGGAATGCGGTTGCCGCCCATAAAAAAGCAGGGGAGATGGTGAAATCGGGTTGGCCGAAGATTTGTGCAATCAGCAGGCTGCCGCCGTTTTTCATGGATTCAGAGGCGGTAAAGAGGGAGGGTTCGGCAGGGTTCCACAAGTCATGCGAGAACACGCCCGGCCACAGCCAGGCAAAAGCCATCAGCAGCAGTAGCCATGGTTTTTCATGGGTTTTTTGGGGGCGGCGCGGATCGGGCGGTGTGTAAGTCAGCATGGAAGGTCAAAAAACGGTTGGTTTGAATAGCAATGGTACAGGGTTTGACGGGTTTGCGCGATATGCCGGACTGGAGAGCTTTGTAAAATAATGCGTACGGCTCGTTTTTATCGGGTGTTTGGTTGGAATGATATGGCATTCGGTTGACGACAAAAAGCTCAGGCCGTCTGAAAGAAATGTTTCAGACGGCCTGAATGCAAAAAAGACTGCACGAAGCAGTCTTTTTGACAAAGCGGCAATTAGCGTTTGAACAGGTTGCCGAATTTGTTGTTGAATTTGTCCACACGACCGGTAGTGTCGACGATT
>NZ_JBQCWY010000333.1:0-3321 GCF_051956955.1 Neisseria sp. P0021.S005
GTTTTGATTATCGGATAAGTCCTTATATTTAGGCTGTCTTTTCAGACGGCCTTTTTCTTTTCCGCAACTTAAAAAACAATAACATCAAAACAACAACCAAATCCGCCGAAATATGCCATAATAGGCTTAGCACATTTCTTCTCGCGATGTGCCCGAAAAGAAAAACTTAACCTACATAGAGAATAATCCCATGACTAAATCCACCATTATCTATACCTACACCGACGAAGCTCCTGCATTGGCCACTCAATCCCTGTTGCCAATCGTGCAGGCGTTTACCCGCCATGCCGATATTGATGTCAAAACCAGCGACATTTCTCTCTCCGGTCGTATTTTGGCGGCGTTTCCCGAATACCTGACCGAAGCGCAACGCGTACCTGATGCGCTTGCCGAATTGGGCGAACTGGTGAAACAACCCGATGCAAACGTGATCAAACTGCCGAACATCAGCGCATCCGTACCTCAACTGACTGCCGCGATTAAAGAATTGCAGTCTAAAGGCTTTGCCGTTCCCGACTATCCTGCCGATCCTCAAACCGATGAAGAAAAAGCCGTGCGCGAACGTTACGACCGCATCAAAGGCAGCGCGGTAAACCCTGTCCTGCGTGAAGGCAACTCCGACCGTCGCGCGCCTAAGGCAGTGAAAAACTTTGCGAAAAAACATCCGCACAGCATGGGCGCATGGACGAAAGACTCCAAAACCCACGTTGCCACCATGCAAAGCGGCGACTTTTTCCATAACGAACAATCCGTTACCGTACCTGAAGCAACTTCCGTATCCATCGTATTCACCGACAAACAAGGCAACAAAAAAGAGCTGCGCGAGCCTGTTGCCCTGAAAGCCGGCGAAATCATCGACGCGACCGTAATGAGCAAAAAAGCCCTGCTCGCCTTCCTTGCCGAACAAGTGAAAGACGCAAAAGCTAAAGGCGTATTGTTCTCGCTGCACATGAAAGCCACCATGATGAAAGTGTCCGACCCGATTATCTTCGGACACGCCGTCAAAGTATTCTTCGCGCCTGTATTTGAAAAATTCGGTGACAAACTGGCTGCCGCAGGCGTTAATGTCAACAACGGCTTCGGCAACCTGCTTGCCAATCTGGACAAACTGGATGCGGACACCCGCGCCGCCGTTGAAGCTGAAATCGCTGCTGTTTACGCTGCCAACCCTGATTTGGCCATGGTTGATTCCGACAAAGGCATCACCAACCTGCACGTTCCTAGCGATGTCATCGTCGATGCTTCTATGCCTGCGATGATTCGTAATTCCGGCCGTATGTGGGATAAAGACGGCAAAGCGCAAGACACCAAAGCCGTGATTCCTGACAGCAGCTACGCCGGTGTTTACCAAGCAACCATCGACTTCTGCCGCGAACACGGCGCATTTGACCCGACAACCATGGGTACCGTTCCTAACGTCGGTCTGATGGCGCAAGCAGCCGAAGAATACGGTTCGCACAACAAAACTTTTGAAATCGAAGCCGACGGCCAAGTTCAAGTCATTGATGCAGCAGGTAATGTCCTGATGCAACACGACGTTGAAGCCGGCGACATCTGGCGTATGTGCCAAACCAAAGACGCTCCGGTTAAAGACTGGGTACAACTTGCCGTCAACCGCGCCCGTCTGAGCAACACGCCAGCCGTATTCTGGCTCGACGAAAACCGTCCGCACGACAAGAGCCTGCTCGCCAAGGTTAAAGCCTATCTTGCCGAACTGGATACCGACGGCCTCGACATCCGCGTCCTCGCTCCTGAGGAAGCCGCTAAATTCAGCTTGGGCCGTCTGAAAAACGGAGAAGACACCATCTCCGTGACCGGTAACGTCCTGCGCGACTACCTGACCGACTTGTTCCCAATTTTGGAACTGGGTACCAGCGCGAAAATGCTGTCTATCGTTCCATTGATGAATGGCGGCGGTATGTTTGAAACCGGTGCAGGCGGTTCTGCACCGAAACATGTTCAACAATTCCTCGAAGAAAACCACTTGCGTTGGGACTCTTTGGGCGAATTCCTCGCACTCGCCGTATCGTTTGAACATCTGGCGCAAAAAACCGGCAACACCAAAGCCCAAGTCCTCGCCGACACTTTGGATGCAGCCACCGAAAAACTGCTTCTGAACGACAAATCGCCTAAACGCAAAGCTGGCGAACTCGACAACCGCGGCAGCCATTTCTACCTCACCCTCTACTGGGCGCAAGAATTGGCGGCGCAAGACAAAGATGCCGAACTGAAAGCCGCATTTGCGCCGTTGGCAGCCGCTTTGACTGCTGACGAAGCCAAAATCGTTGAAGAACTCTCTGCCGTACAAGGCAAAGCGGTCGACATCGGCGGCTACTACGCAGCCAATCCTGAAAAAGCCGCACAAGCGATGCGTCCAAGCGCAACCTTTAATCAGGCCTTGTCAACCTTATAATTAAAGCAATAAAAGGCCGTCTGAACTTTCAGACGGCCTCAAACCTTATGGAAACACAATGAAAAAAACCATTCTTTCTCTTACTCTCCTCATCAGCGCTCCGGCTTTATGGGCATTTTCCCCTGCCGAATTGGCACAAACCCTGCAAAAACCGCAAAACGTGCAAGGTAATTTTGTCCAACAACGCCAGCTCAAATCCCTCAGCAAACCCATGACCACCAGCGGCAGCTTTACCCTTGTCCCACAAAAAGGCCTGCTCTGGAAAATGCAAAAACCATTTGAAACCACCCTGCGCGTGCGTTCAGACGGCATCATGCAATGGAACGGCAGTCAATGGGTCAACCCAAATGCCAGCAAACTCAACGGCCAAAGCCGCCAAATCAAACTCTTCCTCGACCTTTTGGGCGGCAATACCCAAGGTTTGGAAAAACAATTTGATTTGAAATTAAACGGCAACGAGAAAAAATGGACGTTGACCCTGACTCCGAAAACCGCCATTACCCGCCAAATCTTCAACCGTATCGAAATCAACGGCGATACGCTGGTACGAAAAATTGAATTGGACGAAAAACAAGGCGACAAAACCATCATGCAGTTCAACCAAATCCAAACCGATAAAGCTCTGGACAGCTTCAGCCGTACCGCCCTCTAAATTGTCTATCCCAACAAAAGGCCGTCTGAAAATAGATTTCAGACGGCCTTTTATATTAATCGGCTGAAGGCTGCTGCCCTTTTCTTTCCGCCTTTCTCGCTTCGCGAATGGCTTTGAGTTCGGCCTCTTTCTGTCTGGCTTTTTTCAGCCAAGCCTCCCATTGGTTTGGCGTTTCCAGCGTGATTCTGCCGATTTTGCCTTCGCGGAAATCAGTCAGGATATTTTCAGCGGCCTTTTGGTAGTTGACCCGTCCGCC
>NZ_JBQCWY010000334.1:0-3296 GCF_051956955.1 Neisseria sp. P0021.S005
GTTGCACCGCTGCCGAGCTTGATCCTGAAATCAAAAATGCCGAAAGCCACCGCGCCCAAGCATTGCGTGAACTATTAAGAAAAATCGAATCCTTATAAATCAATAATAGGCCGTCTGAAAACCTGAAACGTTTTTTTAGATGTTCTAAATCCAACAAATAATGAAAGAAATCCATGTCCCCTAAGCAAATCCTGATTGTCGCCATCCGCTTGGTCGTTTTAATCGGCATCGTACAAACACTTGGCGGCATTGCTACCATATTCGCACAGTCAGAAAGCATGTATGACAGCAAACAAATTCCGCCCGTACTGATGTTCTACGGCTTGTATTTAATTGCATGGTTGCTGCTATGGTGTTTCCCTGCCACCATTGCCAACCGCCTATTGCCCGAACATCTGCAAACCGTACAGGAAGCCCCAAAACACCCTGCACCATGGCTGACGACCGGTATTGTATTAATAGGCATATATACTGTTTTCCAAGCCATCCCCGACCTAATTTACCAGTTCTCTCTCTATCTTTTTGTACAGTCTATCGCTATCGACACACACACATCTGTTTGGGCGAATCTCGGCGCACAAAACCAAGCTGGTATACTTGCTAACATCGCGCAGCTTTTTATCGGCATTTTTCTGCTATTCGGCGCACCCAAACTC
Source organism: Neisseria sp. P0021.S005 (assembly GCF_051956955.1). Classification (NCBI taxonomy): domain Bacteria; kingdom Pseudomonadati; phylum Pseudomonadota; class Betaproteobacteria; order Neisseriales; family Neisseriaceae; genus Neisseria; species Neisseria sp. P0021.S005. The sequence goes on from NZ_JBQCWY010000334.1 coordinate 657, forward strand.
TCGTCTTGGATACGCAAAAGACTTTAATACATAAAAACAACAGGCCGTCTGAAACCTTCAGACGGCCTACCTCACATTCATTCCCATGCCCAAACCCTCACCTGAAGAATTGGCAGCCTTTGCAAAACACGTCGCTGCCTTCATCCCAACCATACCTGACGAACTTCTGCAACTCATTGACAGTCAAGAAACTGCTATCGTCTTTTTAGGCAAACCAAGCTGTTCATACTGTCGCCGTTTTGTTGCAAAACTGTCTACCGTTTCCTTAAACAAACAGCTTACCATCCACTTTACCGACAGCAGCAACAAAGCAGCTTTAAAAACTTTTCGTGAACAACACGGCATCCAAACTGTTCCCGCTCTACTCAAAATCTCACAAGGCAAAATAAAAGCCGTCTGCAATTCCAAATTATCAGAAGAAGAAATTGAAGCCTTTTTGAGCGCTTAGACTTCGCAAATTTCCTACTGATTACTTTCCCAGCCGACATTTCAGTTAAAATAATGGCCTAAAAATTTCAGACGGCCTTGAGCCTCAACACATACCATGACCCAAATCACTTTCCAACGCCCTGGCCAGCTAACCGCCCTACCTCCTTTATCACTCTATATCCATATTCCTTGGTGCATCAAAAAATGCCCGTATTGCGACTTCAATTCCCACAGCCTGAAAAACGGCCTGCCGGAAGAAGCCTATATCGATGCCCTATTAACCGACCTGCAGCTTGAATTGCCCAATATTTGGGGCAGACCAGTGGAAACCATATTTTTCGGCGGCGGCACACCCAGCCTGTTTCAAGCAGAATCGATTGACCGTTTATTAAGCGGCGTGCGTTCGCTGTTGCGCTTGCAACCCGAAGCGGAAATTACTTTAGAAGCGAACCCGGGCACATTTGAAATTGAGAAGTTTCAAGGGTTTAAAGACGCAGGCATTACGCGCCTGTCTATCGGTGTGCAGAGTTTTAACGACGATATGCTTGCTCGATTAGGACGCGTTCACAATGGCAAAGAAGCCCTGACAGCTATTGATACTGCATTGAAATTATTTGATAAAGTCAATATCGATTTGATGTATGCCCTGCCAAACCAAACGGTTCAGACGGCCTTAAACGATGTGCAAACGGCTATCGCAACAGGCGTATCTCATATCAGCGCATATCATCTGACAATGGAACCGAACACGCCTTTTGGTCATACGCCGCCCAAAGGATTGCCACAAGATGAAGCAGCATTGGATATTGAAGATGCCGTACACGGCGCATTGGAAAGCGCAGGCTTTATCCACTATGAAACATCGGCTTTTGCAAAACCTGCCATGCAGTGCCGCCATAATTTGAACTATTGGCAGTTCGGCGATTACTTAGGGATAGGCGCGGGTGCGCACGGCAAAATTTCCTATCCCGACCGTATCGAGCGAACTGTCCGCCGTCGCCATCCCAACGACTATCTTGCCGCCATGCAGAGCAATCCGCATGAAGCAGTCGAACGCAAAACTGTTGCTGCCGAAGACCTTCCATTCGAATTCATGATGAACGCCCTACGCCTGACCGACGGCGTACCTGCCGCAATGCTGCAAGAACGTACCGGTGTACCCACTGCAAAAATCATGGCACAAATCGAAACCGCCAGACAAAAAGGCCTGCTTGAATCAGACCCGACTGTGTTCCGCCCAACCGAGCAAGGCCGTTTGTTCTTAAACGATTTGTTACAGTGTTTTTTATAAATGCGGTTTTACAACAGCTAAAACATTTTTAGATTTGCTTAATTTTCCACAAGAAAATACAATCAGAATAATTGTTGGGGTAGGTGCTCATGTGGCTGTTAATCATGCTTCAACAAAAGTTGAGACAGCTAATTCATATCATGAACGTAAAGAAACTAAAACCGGCATGGGTGTAATGGCTGGTGTAAGCTACGAAGTAACTCCTAACGTTGCTTTGGACGCTGGCTATCACTATAACCATTAGGGCAAGATTAATAACGTTAAGTTCCATACTCACGAAGTATCTGCCGGTGTACGCGTAAAATTCTAATATTTGAATACTTGACATGAAGCAATCATTGCTTCAAATATCAAGTAACAAAAGGCCGTCTGAAACCTATTTCTCAGGATTTCAGACGGCCTTTAAGTTGTTTAAATATGTCTAACTTTTTGCTGCTTTTACTTTTGCTGCAAACCACAGTGCCGCAGCCGTTCCTGCCATATCGGCAATGCCATCCGCGATCGAACCTTGGCGCGTAGTAGTCAGAAATGCCTGAGCCAGCTCGCTGCCTACTGCGAATAATAAGGCGGCAAACAGAATGCCTTTATAGGGAATATTCCTATTGTCTTGAATAAATATTTTTGCGCACAGCCATGCCTGACCGAAGAAAAGTCCAAAATGGCCGACTTTATCAAAATGGGGAAATGGTGGAGCGCTATTGCCGCCCTCTTTGAAAAGTAAGGCATAAATGGCGGCGGCAAACCAGATAAAGGCAGCGGCAGTGAATTTGTTTAATGGTAAGGCTTTCATTTGTCGGCCTCTTCATCCAACCATGTTTGGCAGATATCTGCCAAGCGGACAAATTTCCCACCCCGCGCCTTCAAAATATCACGCCATTGTGCCACTTCTTCTGCATCCGGGGCATCTTCAATACTGCATT
>NZ_JBQCWY010000335.1:0-3296 GCF_051956955.1 Neisseria sp. P0021.S005
TGTCTTCAACGACTTTCGCCTGCATCACGCCCAACGAACCGCGCAGATAGAGTTTTTTGGGAATGATTTGCCCGATGGCGGACAATTCCACGCCACGCGAACGGTGTTTACCGCCGACTGCCCAAGTATAGGGATCATTTTGCGCGTCGGGGCGGTAGCGGATATTGAAGCGTTCGATTTGGTAGGCGGACAATGTGGTGCTGAGGCGGTCATCCAGCCAACTGCTTTTGACACCGGTTTCGTATTGGCGGGTGTACTCGGGATCGGCGTTGAACACGGCGGAAGACGACGTATCGATGCTCAAATAGCCGCGTCCGCCATAAGGTGCGAAGCCTTTGTTATACGAGGCGTAGAGCGTGTGGGCGGGCGTTACGTTCCACACTGCACCGATGTTGGGGCTGAATGAGTGACCGCTGTATTGGCGGCTGCTGCCGGTGAGTTTGTTTTCTGAATTAAAGGTGTACTTGTCGTAACGGCCGCCGAGGACGAATTTCAAATCGGGCGTGGCGGAGAAGATGTTTTGCACGAAGATGCCGTAGGAGTCGGCTTTGTGGCGGTTTTGGGTGAGGACGGGCTGCAATCTACCCGAAGCCGGCCAGCTTGCGCGGTCGTATGGATCGATGGAGGCGGTAAAGGCGCGGCTGTAACCCAATGTCGGGTTACGGTGTTCGCGGCTGTAATCCATGCCTACGGTCAGGTGGTTTTCAAAACGGCCGATGTTGTAGTCGCCGTTGAGCGTGAAATTGGACGACAGGGTTTTGTTGTCGGTCTGCTGCCAAGCGTAGTTGCGTTTGATTCGGCTGCCGTTTTCGCTGCCTGCATGAAAATGGTCGAAATCCTGCGCCGCCGTGCGGTGGGCAAGCTGCCATTGGGCGCGCCATTTGTCGTTGAAGGCGTATTCGAGGTCGGAACGCCAAACTTGCAGCTTGTCTTTGACAAAATCGTTCGGGTGGGCAAAACCCATGCGGTAAGGCAGTCCGAAGCGGTCGTACACGGATTTGGTCGGGCTGCGGTCGGGCGTGCGCTCCACATTGTCGTAGGTGTATTGCCCCGTCCATTTCAAGCCGTTGTCGAGTTTGACGGTAATGCTGGGCGAAACCATGACGTTTTTGCTGTCTATGCCGCTGCGGAACGAATTGGCGCGCCCGACTTCACCGGTAAGGCGGATGGCAACGTTTTTGTTCAGCACTTCGTTGATGTCCATATTCAGGCTGCGGTTTGCCCACGAACCATAAACCGCACCGATGTTGCGGCTTTGTTTGAAGTTGGCGTATTTGCTGACCATGTTGATGACGCCGCCGCCGTTGGTGCGCCCGTAAAGCACGGAGGACGGGCCTTTCAGGATTTCCACGCGCTCAATATTGGCAGTGCTGCGGCGCACTTGTCCGCTTTCGCGCACGCCGTCGCGGTAAATATCGGATGCATCGGCTTGGAAGCCGCGCAGGAAAATGCTTTCGCCGCGCATATCGTAGGCAGCATCAATGCCGGCATTGCCTTCGAGGATAGAACTCAAATCGTTCGTGCCGTAGTTTTTGTTTTTCTGAATATTGAGCGTATCGACAGTTTGCGGCGTTTCCTTAATGAGCTGTCCGTTGCGGGTAACGGCAGCTTCGTCGTAATTGATGTAGCCTTTGAGTACGCTGGTGTCGGACTGTCCGACCACGGTAACGGTGGGTAGCGTGGCGGTGTAATGTTCACCATTGTCCTGCGTATCGGCGGCAGCGACAGAGAAGGAAGCGATAATCAGCGTGGGTAATAAAGCTAAATGAAATGGTATTTGCATTTTTATACTCAATTTAACGAAACAACCGAATTATATTGCCTCATAAAAGAAATGAGAATAGTTTCTTTTAATTATATTTAACATGATATTTGCAAACAAAGGCCGTCTGAAACTCATATCAGTTTCAGACGGCCTCTCTTCTTGATAGACACTTCTAAACTATTTACTCAACAACATTTCCTGCATCAGCTTCATGCCCCATTGCCAGCCGCCGAGTGCGCCGTTTAACTGGCCGGAATGCGGCGATTGAAGCAGGCGTGCATGCCAGAGGTCGGCCTGTTCTTGCGCCCAATCGCGTGGCGTGCCGTTTGTTTCGGCGATAACCAGCGCTGTACGGCAAGGGCAGCGGACACGTTGAAACGTATGGATTTCGTCCTCGGGAAAAGCTTCTGGACGCGGCGAGACCAAAATAATATTGGTCAGGCGTTTTTGCGTCAGGATGTCGGTTTGATACAGCCATGCCAAAAATGCGGACACGCCGGCACCATGAGCCACAACGGCAATATTTCTGCTGACGATATGGTCGAAGGCCGTCTGAATGGCGTGTTGCCATTCGGAAATGGTTTGCCGACTATCGGCTTCAGCAGTTTGAACAATCGGATAGCTGACCGCCCAGCGGTCTATCCACATTTCCGCTTCATCCGCATCGCGTATCAGAAACAGTGCCATTTCTTCGAGTTCGAAGCTCTGCATTTCAGACGGCCTATTTGAGCAAGTCGTTGAGTGTAAATGCAATCAGCAACGCGGCAGGCACGCTGAGGATAGCACAAGTCGCCAGACAAAGTACGATGTTGGCAATCAGCCGCCAACCCTTCCAAGCAAAGCATTTGGCCGCAATCAGCAGGCAAGGCAGGGAAAACAGCAGCCATACCAACGCCCATGTCGGATTAGCCTTGGTCGGCGCAACCCAGCCGGACATCCGCGCCAGCATAAACACCGCCCACACCAGCATAGGCAATATAAATGCCGCCACGACCCACGCCGCGCCTACGCCGGTTTTGCCGTTTATATTCCAATCATATTTACCAAAAACCTTATTCGGCAACATAGTCATACTCCACAACTAAAGGGGCGTGATCCGAGAATTTTTCGTCTTTATAAACATGTGCGGAAACAGCTTTGGCGGCCAACTCCGGCGTAACCATCTGATAATCGATGCGCCACCCGACATCTTTCGCATACGCTTGTCCGCGGTTGCTCCACCATGTATAGCCCGGCACATCCGGATAAAGTGTGCGCCACATATCCGTCCAACCGAGCTTGTGGATGACTTTGCCTATCCATTCGCGCTCTTCAGGCAAGAAGCCCGAATTTTTCTGATTGCCCTTCCAGTTTTTCAAGTCGATGTTTTGGTGGGCAATGTTCCAGTCGCCGCAGACGACGATGTCGCGCCCTTCGTTTTTCATGGCTTCGAGCATGGGATAGAACGCGTCCAAAAAGCGGTATTTCACTTGTTGGCGCTCTTCCGCGCTGCTGCCGCTGGGCAGATACAGCGAAATTACCGACAACTTGC
>NZ_JBQCWY010000336.1:0-3291 GCF_051956955.1 Neisseria sp. P0021.S005
CACCGCGGGCGCGGTTTTCATGGAATTGCGCCTGCCAATCGGCAAATTTGCCTTGTTCGATGGCTTCGCGCATTTCTGCCATGATGACTTGGTAGAAGTGCAGATTGTGGATGGTGTTGAGCTGTGCGCCCAAGATTTCGCCGACACGGTGCAGATGGTGCAGGTAGGAGCGGCTGAAATTCTGACAGGCGTAGCAGGTGCAGCTTTCATCAATCGGACGCTTGTCGAGTTTGTGTTTGGCGTTTTTGATTTTCAAATCGCCAAAACGGGTAAACAGCCAGCCGTTACGCGCATTGCGGGTAGGCATGACGCAGTCGAACATATCCACGCCGTGTGCCACGCCGTACACCAAGTCTTCAGGCGTGCCGACGCCCATCAAATAATGTGGCTTGTGTTCCGGCAGGATAGGGCCGACGGCGCGCAACATGCGGTACATTTCGGGCTTAGGTTCGCCAACGGACAAGCCGCCGATGGCCAAGCCGGGGAAGTCGAGCTCTTCCAAACCTTTCAGCGATTCTTCACGCAAATCTTCATACATCGCGCCTTGTACAATGCCAAACAGCGCATTTGGGTTTTTCAGGTCTTCAAAAGCCTTTTTGCTTCGTTCCGCCCAGCGCAGGCTCATTTGCAGCGATTTTTGCGCTTGGCTGTGCGTTGCTTCTCCAGGGGTACATTCGTCTAACTGCATCACAATGTCGGAATTCAACACAGTTTGGATTTTCATCGACACTTCGGGCGAGAGGAACAGTTTGTCGCCGTTGATCGGGCTTTGGAAGGTACAGCCTTCTTCGGTCAGCTTGCGCATGTCGGACAACGAGAATACTTGGAAGCCGCCTGAGTCGGTCAAAATCGGCTTATCCCAACCGATAAATTCGTGCAGGCCGCCGAATTGTTCGATGACTTCCAAACCGGGGCGCAGCCACAGATGGTAAGTGTTGCCTAAGATGATTTGTGCTTTGATGTCATGCAGGTTTTGCGGGTTCATCGCTTTGACCGAACCATATGTGCCGACCGGCATAAATACAGGCGTTTCGATTTTGCCGTGGTTCAGTTCCAAAGTACCGCGTCGGGCATGACCGTCTTTTTTGTGTAAGGTAAATTTGAGCATAATAATAAGAGATTGGATGTTCGCGTGTGTGCGAAATGAAAGGGCAGATTATAAAGGATTTTTCGCTGGTTGACGGCTGGATTTTATCTTCTCTAAAACAATGCTTCAGACGGTCTGAATAATAGAAGAAATAAAACAATGAGGCATAAATCAAACAAAATTATCTAGGCCGTCTGAAAAGTATTTACAGATGCTTGCAAAAGGGAACACGCTTCGTTACAATAAGCGCCTTAGATGAAGGCACATAGCTCAGTTGGTTAGAGCACCACCTTGACATGGTGGGGGTCGTTGGTTCGAGTCCAATTGTGCCTACCAAATTTCCATAACGGCTTTATGCCGTTATTTTTTAATGTTTTGGAGCTTTCTGATGTTGAACATTACCTTGCCGGACGGTTCGGTCCGCCAATATGAATCACCCGTTACCGTGGCGCAAATTGCAGCGTCTATCGGTGCAGGTCTGGCAAAGGCAACGGTAGCGGGCAAGGTTAACGGTAAATTGGTGGATGCTTGCGATCCGATTACCGAAGATGCCCACGTTCAAATCATTACGCCTAAAGACAAAGAAGGTGTGGAAATTATCCGCCACTCCTGCGCGCACTTGGTCGGTCATGCGGTCAAGCAGCTCTACCCTGATGCCAAAATGGTTATCGGCCCGGTCATTGAAGACGGATTCTATTACGATATCGCAACTGAAAAACCATTTACGCCTGATGATGTGGCCGCCATCGAAGCGCGCATGAAAGAGTTGATTGCACAAGACTATGACGTCATTAAAGTGATGACGCCCCGTGCAGAAACCATCAAAATTTTCCAAGATCGCGGCGAAGAGTACAAATTGCGTCTGATTGAAGACATGCCTGAAGTGGAAGCAATGGGTATGTATCATCATCAGGAATACGTCGATATGTGCCGCGGTCCTCACGTTCCCAATACCCGTTTCTTGAAAAACTTCAAGCTGACCAAACTGGCAGGCGCATACTGGCGCGGCGACAGCAATAATGAAATGTTGCAACGTATTTACGGTACGGCTTGGGCAAGTAAAGACGAATTGAAAGCCTATATCCAACGCATCGAGGAAGCAGAAAAACGCGACCACCGTAAGCTGGGTAAACAATTGGATTTGTTCCACCTGCAAGATGAAGCGCCGGGTATGGTGTTCTGGCATCCTAAAGGCTGGGCTTTGTGGCAGGTGATTGAGCAGCATATGCGCAAAGAGTTGAATGCTGCCGGTTATAAAGAGGTGAAAACGCCTCAGATTATGGATAAAACCTTCTGGGGAAAATCTGGCCACTGGGAAAACTATAAAGACAATATGTTTGTGACCAGTTCGGAAAAACGCGAATACGCGGTTAAGCCGATGAACTGTCCGGGTCATGTACAAATTTTTAATAACGGCCTGCGCTCATATCGCGATTTACCAATGCGTTTGGCTGAGTTTGGTTCTTGCCATCGTAATGAACCAAGCGGTGCGTTACATGGTCTGATGCGTGTTCGCGGTTTTGTGCAAGATGATGCGCATATCTTCTGTACCGAAGATCAAATCGTTGATGAAGCACGCGCATTCAATGAATTGCTGGTTCGCATTTACAAACAATTCGGCTTCCATGATGTTGCCGTGAAGCTGTCACTCCGCCCTGAACAACGTGCAGGTTCTGACGAAGTTTGGGATAAAGCCGAACAAGGTCTGCGTGATGCATTGACCGCTTGCGGCGTAGAGTGGGAAGAGCTGCCTGGCGAAGGCGCATTCTACGGTCCTAAGATTGAGTATCATGTTAAAGATGCTTTGGGTCGTTCTTGGCAGTGTGGTACCCTGCAGTTGGACTTCGTATTGCCGGAGCGTTTGAATGCCGAATATGTAACTGAAAACAACGACCGTGCGCGTCCTGTAATGTTGCACCGTGCTATTTTGGGTTCATTGGAGCGCTTCATCGGTATTCTGATTGAAAACCATGCAGGCTCATTCCCATTGTGGCTTGCGCCGGTTCAAATGGTGATTATGAATATCACCGAGAACCAAACAGATTATTGTCGCGAAGTGGCTGCCAAATTGCAGGCTGCAGGCTTCCGTGTCGAATTGGATTTGCGTAACGAAAAAATCGGTTACAAAATCCGTGACAACAGCCAATACCGTTTCCCTTATCAAATCGTTGTCGGCGATAAAGAGAAACAAGAAAACAAAGTTG
>NZ_JBQCWY010000337.1:0-3278 GCF_051956955.1 Neisseria sp. P0021.S005
ATGTTCAGCGCGGTAACGTATTGGGTTGCCAACCAATCCATGAATTTGTCCATGCGCTCAAAGACAGTGTCGTAGTCCAAAACTTCGTCCATAATCGGCTCGGTTTTCGGACCAACTTGCTCTTTAGATTTCTCGTCCACGCCGCCATTGATTGCGTACAGCAGAGTTTTAGCCAAGTTGGCGCGTGCGCCGAAGAACTGCATTTGTTTGCCGACCACCATCGGGCTGACGCAGCAGGCAATGGCGTAGTCGTCGCTATTGAAGTCAGGGCGCATCAAATCGTCGTTTTCGTATTGGATGGACGAAGTATCGATGGATACTTTGGCGCAGAATTCTTTAAAGCCTTGCGGCAGTTGTTCTGACCACAATACAGTGATGTTTGGCTCAGGAGACGGGCCCATGTTGTACAGAGTATGCAGCACGCGGAAGTTGGTGCGGGTTACCAAGGTACGGCCATCCAAGCCCATGCCACCGATAGATTCGGTTGCCCAAATCGGGTCGCCGGAGAACAGTTGATCGTATTCCGGAGTACGCAGGAAACGGACCATACGCAGTTTCATCACCAAGTGGTCAATGAATTCTTGCGCTTGGGTTTCGGTAATCACACCGTTTTTCAGGTCGCGTTCGATGTAGATGTCCAAGAATGAAGATACACGGCCGAAAGACATCGCCGCACCGTTTTGAGATTTAACGGCAGCGAGGTAGGCAAAGTAAGTCCATTGGATGGCTTCTTGTGCATTTTTTGCAGGGCCGGAAATATCGTAGCCGTAAGAAGCTGCCATTTCTTTCATTTGGTTCAATGCTTTATATTGCTCATTGATTTCTTCGCGGCGGCGGATCACTTCTTCCAAGTCCACACCGTTTTCCAAATCGGCTTGCAGTGAGTTGAACTGGTTGAGTTTGTCTTTCATCAAGAAGTCGATACCGTACAATGCCACGCGGCGGTAGTCGCCGATAATACGGCCGCGGCCATAAGCATCCGGCAGGCCGGTAATCACGCCTGATTTGCGGCAGCGGCGGATGTCGGGCGTATAAACGTCAAATACGCCTTGGTTGTGGGTTTTGCGGTATTTGGTGAAAATTTCGCTGACTTCGGGATTCAATTCAACGTTGTACACTTTGCACGCGTCTTGCACCATTTTCAAACCGCCAAACGGCATGATAGAGCGTTTCAAAGGCTCGTCTGTTTGCAGGCCGACAATGGTTTCCAAATCTTTGTTGATGTAGCCTGGAGCGTGGCTGGTAATACCGGAGACGATTTGCGCGTCGATTTTATACGGCTCGTGTGTACGGTTTTCAACCTTGATACCTTCCATCACTTCCGCCCACAGTTTGGTTGTGGCTTCGGTTGCTGGTGCCAAGAAAGAGGCATCGCCTTCATATGGCGTGTAGTTTTTTTGAATAAAATCGCGGACATCTACGTTGGTTTCCCAGTTGCCACCGACAAAACCTTCCCAAGCGGCTGGACGTTGCTGAACATCATTTGACATATCAAGCTCCTAATTTTATTGAAAATATAGACTGTAAATTTTCTGAAAGGATAACATCAATACCCATTTATTTACAGGGGTTTTTATGAAATAAAATTACAGATTTGGTTTTTCTTGATTTACGTCAATGAGAATAATTGTTACTTGGCACTACATCTCACTTTCCAAACATTCGTACTTAAAAACAGCGTAAAATACAAAATTCAGCCCTGAAGACAGGTGTTCTTCAGGGCTGAGTTTTTATTGCATTTTATATAAAAGGCCGTCTGAATTTTCAGACGGCCTTTTATTCACTTAATCAATTAAGCAAACGGATGATGCAAAACAATGGTTTCTTCACGGTCAGGACCGGTTGAAACAATGGCCACAGGCGCACCGCACACTTCTTCAATACGTTTCAGATAAGCTTTAGCGTTTTCAGGCAGCTTGTCGTACTCTTTCACACCGAAAGTCGACTCGCTCCAACCCGGCATGGTTTCATAAATCGGTTTGCAGGTTTCTACCGCATCGGAGCCGCAAGGCAGAATGTCGGTTTTGCTGCCATCAGGCAATTCATAACCTACACAGATATTGATATTCTCAATACCATCCATCACGTCCAGCTTGGTAATGCACATGCCGGAAATGCCGTTAACTTGAATAGAGCGTTTCAGAGCAGCTGCGTCAAACCAGCCACAACGACGCGCACGACCGGTTACGGAGCCGAACTCATGGCCGCGTTCAGCCAAGCCTGCGCCCACTTCGTCAAACAATTCAGTCGGGAATGGGCCGGAACCCACGCGGGTGGTATAGGCTTTAACGATACCCAAAACGTAATCCTGCATTTGCGGGCCCACGCCTGCACCGGCAGAAGCGGCACCTGCCAAGCAGTTGGACGAAGTTACAAACGGATAAGTACCGTAGTCGATGTCCAGCAACGTACCTTGTGCGCCTTCAAACAACAGGCTTTCGCCTTTGCGGTTTTTCTCGTTCAAAACACGGGAAACATCGGTAATCATCGGCGTAATGCGCGGTGCAACTTTTTCAATGACCGCCATCACATCTTCAACTTTTACCGGCTCGGCATTGTGCAGGTGTTGCAACTGAACATTGTAATAAGCCAAAACAGCTTCCAGTTTTTCAACCAGTTTTTCAGGGTGCAACAAGTCCACCACGCGAATCGCGCGACGGGCAACTTTATCTTCATAGGCTGGGCCGATGCCGCGACCGGTTGTACCAATTTTGCTTTTACCGCGGGAAGCTTCGCGTGCTTGGTCAAGCGCAATGTGGTAAGGCAGAATCAATGGGCAGGTTGGCGCAATTTTCAGACGGCCTTCGACGTTTTTCACACCGGCAGCGTTCAATTCATCGATTTCACCCAACAATGCTTCAGGAGAAACGACAACGCCTGAGCCGATGAAGCAGTCCAAAGTCTCGTGCAAAATGCCGCTTGGAATCAGGCGCAAAATGGTTTTTTTGCCACCGACGACCAAAGTATGGCCGGCATTGTGGCCGCCTTGGAAACGTACTACACCGCTGGTTTCTTCCGCCAGCCAGTCAACAATCTTACCTTTGCCTTCATCACCCCATTGGGCACCGATTACGACAACATTTTTAGCCATAGCCATCTAACCTTATTTCAGATACAAAATTTCAAAATAAAACTCAATCGTTCAAAGCGATTACTTTCCAAACGCCGTCTACCTGTTTCAGACGGCCTGTAACCTCTTCCGAACCGTTATAGCCGATACCGTAATCGATAACGACACATTGTCCTTGTTCGCGCAAAGCATCTACCGCTTCTTGAGC
>NZ_JBQCWY010000338.1:0-3264 GCF_051956955.1 Neisseria sp. P0021.S005
TGAGGAGAACTACGGTGGCCAATAAATTAAGAAACTACACCATCAACTTCGGCCCGCAACACCCTGCGGCGCACGGCGTATTGCGTATGATTTTGGAGTTGGAGGGCGAAACCATCGTCCGTGCCGATCCGCACATCGGCCTCCTGCACCGCGGTACTGAAAAACTGGCTGAAACCAAAACCTATCTGCAAGCCCTGCCCTATATGGACCGTTTGGACTACGTTTCCATGATGGTCAACGAGCAGGCGTATTGCTTGGCGGTAGAAAAACTTGCCGGTATCGATGTACCTATCCGCGCCCAGTATATTCGCGTGATGTTTGCCGAAGTAACGCGCATCCTCAATCACTTAATGGGCATCGGTTCGCACGCTTTCGACATCGGCGCGATGACCGCCATTCTTTACGCCTTCCGCGACCGCGAAGAGCTGATGGACTTGTACGAAGCCGTTTCCGGCGCGCGTATGCACGCGGCCTACTTCCGTCCCGGCGGCGTTTACCGCGACCTGCCCGACTTCATGCCTAAATACGAGAGCAGCAAATTCCGCAACGCCAAAGTATTGAAGCAGCTCAACGAATCCCGCGAAGGTACCATGCTCGACTTTATCGACGCCTTCTGCGAGCGTTTCCCGAAAAACATCGACACACTCGAAACCCTCCTGACCGACAACCGTATTTGGAAACAGCGTACCGTCGGCATCGGTGTTGTCACTCCTGAGCGCGCCATGCAAAAAGGCTTTACCGGCGTTATGTTGCGCGGTTCCGGCGTGGAATGGGACGTGCGTAAGACACAACCTTACGAAGTGTACGACAAAATGGATTTCGACATCCCCGTCGGCGTCAACGGCGACTGCTACGACCGTTACCTCTGCCGTATGGAAGAAATGCGTCAATCCGTACGCATCATCAAACAATGTTCCGAGTGGTTGCGTGTCAATCCGGGTCCGGTCATTACCACAAACCACAAATTCGCTCCGCCCAAACGTACCGAAATGAAAACAGGTATAGAAGACCTGATTCACCATTTCAAACTCTTTACCGAGGGTATGCACGTTCCCGAGGGCGAGACCTACACCGCTGTCGAACATCCGAAAGGCGAGTTCGGCGTTTACATCATTTCAGACGGCGCAAACAAACCCTACCGCCTGAAAATCCGCGCACCCGGCTTCGCCCACCTGCAAGGCATGGACGAAATGGCAAAAGGCCACATGCTGGCCGACGTTGTTGCCATCATCGGTACGCAGGACATCGTATTCGGGGAGGTTGACCGATAATGTTATCCGCAGAATCTTTAAAACAAATTGACATCGAGTTGGCAAAATATCCTGCCGACCAACGTCGCTCCGCCATCATGGGCGCATTGCGTATTGCCCAAACCGAAAAAGGCTGGCTTGCTCCTGAGACCATCGCTTTTGTCGCAGACTATATCGGCATCTCGCCTGCACAAGCCTACGAAGTCGCTACTTTCTACAATATGTACGACCTTGAGCCTGTCGGCAAATACAAACTGACCGTTTGTACCAACCTGCCCTGCGCCCTGCGCGGCGGTATGGCAACCGGCGAATACCTCAAACAAAAACTCGGTATCGGCTACGGCGAAACCACGCCCGACGGCAAATTTACCCTTGTCGAAGGCGAATGCATGGGCGCATGTGGCGACGCTCCGGTCATGCTGGTCAACAACCACAGCATGTGCAGCTTTATGACCGCAGAAGCGATTGACAAGAAACTTGCCGAACTGAAATAAAAGGCCGTCTGAAAACAACGGCTGCAACCGATACGAAAACGAACAGGCACACCAAAAATGGCTATTTACCAATCAGGCGTGATTTTTGACCAAGTGGATACCGCCAATCCCGATTGCTGGACATTGGACGAATACGTCAAACGTGGCGGTTATACCGCCCTGCGTAAAATCCTGTCCGAAAACATCTCGCAAACCGATGTGATTGACGAAGTCAAAACCTCTGGCTTGCGCGGTCGTGGCGGTGCGGGCTTCCCGACCGGTTTAAAATGGAGCTTTATGCCCCGTTCCTTCCCGGGCGAAAAATATGTGGTTTGTAACACCGACGAAGGCGAGCCGGGTACATTTAAAGACCGCGACATCATCATGTTCAATCCTCATGCCCTGATTGAAGGCATGATTATCGCCGGTTACGCGATGGGTGCGAAAGCCGGCTACAACTACATCCACGGCGAAATTTTCGAAGGCTACCAACGTTTTGAAGCCGCTTTGGAGCAGGCGCGTGCCGCAGGCTTTTTGGGTAAAAATATTTTGGGTTCGGATTTTGAATTTGAACTCTTCGCCCACCACGGCTACGGCGCATATATTTGCGGCGAAGAAACCGCATTGCTCGAATCGCTGGAAGGCAAAAAAGGCCAGCCTCGCTTTAAACCACCATTCCCTGCTTCGTTCGGCCTGTACGGCAAACCGACTACCATCAACAATACCGAAACGTTCTCCTCCGTCCCCTTCATTATCCGTGACGGCGGACAGGCATTTGCCGATAAAGGTATTCCGAATGCAGGCGGTACCAAATTGTTCTGTATTTCCGGTCATGTCGAGCGTCCAGGCAACTATGAAGTGCCGTTGGGCACGCCGTTTGCCGAAGTCCTGAAAATGGCGGGCGGTATGCGCGGCGGTAAAAAACTTAAAGCCGTCATTCCCGGCGGTTCGTCCGCGCCCGTGTTGCCTGCCGATATCATGATGCAGACCAATATGGACTATGACTCGATTTCCAAAGCAGGCTCGATGTTGGGTTCCGGCGCGATTATCGTCATGGACGAAGACGTGTGCATGGTGAAAGCCCTTGAACGCCTGAGCTACTTCTACTACGACGAGTCTTGCGGCCAATGTACGCCTTGTCGTGAAGGTACTGGCTGGCTTTACCGCATCGTCCACCGCATCGTAGAAGGCAAAGGCCGCATGGAAGACTTGGATTTGCTGGATTCCGTCGGCAACCAAATGGCAGGCCGCACTATCTGCGCCCTTGCCGATGCCGCCGTCTTCCCTGTCCGCAGCTTTACCAAGCATTTCCGTGATGAGTTTGTGCATTACATCGAACACGGCGGACCGATGAAACCGAATAAGTGGTGCTAAGTTTTCAGACGGCCTCTAAAAGAATTATTTATTAAATACCCGTAACTAGGAACGAACCATGTTACAAATCGAAATCGACGGCAAACAGGTATCTGTGGAGCAGGGCGCGACGGTGATTGAAGCCGCGCACAAGCTCGGTACTTATATCCCGCATTTCTGTTACCACA
>NZ_JBQCWY010000339.1:0-3261 GCF_051956955.1 Neisseria sp. P0021.S005
CCCGTTTGCGAGTAATGCACAATCAGCACTTTTTTCATTATCTTCCCTGCAATGAGTAAGTTATGGTTGGTTTGGACGGTATTATATAGTAAACCGACCGGCCTTGAACTTTATTCATATTCAGTATGTTCGCGAAGGTTTCAGCCGATTTGGATGGAAGCGCCGTATTCTGTCGGAATGGGGCGGTAAAGCGGATTTTTATGCCATGCCAACATGAACAACGGCCGTCTGAAAATTTTCAGACGGCCTTGTGTGGAAATCGGGACGCATGGTCTGGAATGGGATTTGCGCTAAGTATGGCGTGCAAATCGTATAGATAAAAAAATAACCGCTTCAAGGCGGTTGGTGGTGGCCAGAGGCGGAATCGAACCGCCGACACACGGATTTTCAATCCGTTGCTCTACCAACTGAGCTATCTGGCCTTCGCGTGTTTCGTTGCGAGATGTGAATTAAACCAAATTTCGTTGCCTTGTGCAAGCGGTTGTAGGCTTTATTTTTGAGGCGGTAAATTAAGATTTTGTTTTGTATTGAATTATTTTTCGTTTTAATTGGCGGTTTTTAGGTTTGCCGGTTTGATTTTCAGACGGCCTAAGATACAATCGGCTTTTTTGCTTTGGATTTATGCCATGCTGTATGTGTTTGTTCGTGATATGTGGGATGTTTTGCGTTTGCGCTATCGTTCGCCGGAGACGTATTTGTATTCGCCTTTGGTGATGGCGGCGGTGTTGCTGCTGTTGGGTGTGGTGAATGCGGCCAGCATGTCGCCTTTGTTTGGCAGTGGCGCGGCGGCGGTGTGCCTGTCGGTGATTTTGGTGATTGTGAAATGGTTGGTGTTGAGCCGCTCGATGCGCAAGGTGCTGCATTATTACGGTGCGCCCCGGTTGCCTTTGTGGGGCTTTATTTTGGTGTCTGAGGCTTTGCTGCTGCCGCTGTTGCTGGTGTTGTATGTGCCGGCGTTGGCTGCGTTTGCGCTGCTGTGGCAGGCTTGGGTTTTTGTGGTGCAGGTACGCGGTTTGATGTGGATGGGGAATGCGACGGTAGGCCGTGTTTTGGTGGGCTATCTGTTGTATGGTATCGGCGTGCTGTGTGTGGGTACGGTGATTTTGATGCTGTTTATTGCCGCCGGTTGGTTGGACATGGAAACGTTGAATCAAAACCTGCAGGCGTTGACGTCTGCCCGTAAATAATCAATGAAAATTGGAAGGCCGTCTGAAATGTTCGGACGGCCTTTGTTTTATGTGTTTGTTTCGTGGTCTTGCAGGATTTTTTGATAGACGGGGTCGGGGAGGTAGCGGCCTATCATGTCGCGCCAGCCTTGTGGGCCGACCAGGCCTTTGACCATGGTGGAGGATACTTCGGCTATTTCGCGCGGCGGCATCAGGAAGACGGTGGAGATTTCGGGGGCGATGTCGCTGTTGATGTAGCGCATCGAGCGTTCGTATTCGTAGTCGGCGGCGGAACGGATGCCGCGGACGATAAAATTGGCTTTGGCTTCGCGGGCATAATCGACCAAAAAGCGGTTTTCAAACACGCTGATGCGGACATTGGGGAAGGGGTGGGTAATGGCATCGAGCATGGCGCGGCGTTCTTCTATGGTGTAGGTGCTGCGCTTTTCGGGATTGGTGCCGATGGCGACAATGAGTTCGTCAAAGAGGGATTGGGCTTCCTGTATCATCCACAGGTGGCCGAGGGTGGGAGGGTCGAAGCTGCCTGCGTACACTGCACGGCGCGGAGTGGTCGTGGTCATTTTGGGTTGGGAATGGGGTTTGTGTACGTTCAGGATAGGGGAGTTTGCCGGTGATGTCAAAAATCAAAAAGGCCGTCTGAAATTTCAGACGGCCTTTGCGGCTTTATCAGTCGTCACCGCTAATAGAGATGAGGATTCTCAAGAGGCTGCTGAAAATGTTGTAGATGGAGATGAAGATGGTCAGCGCCGCGCTGATGTGGCTGTCTTCACCACCGTCGATAACGGCACGCACCTGCCACATAATCATCAGGGAACTGAAGACAACGAAGCCGGCCGCGATGGTCAGGCTCAGGGCAGGGATGTTGAGGAAGATGTTGGCCACAACGGCAATCATGAGCACGATGGCGCCGGCACCGAGGAAGCTGCCGAGTTTATTCATATTCATTGTGGTGCGGCGCGCCATGGCGGACATGGTGAAGAAGACACCAGCGGTCATGGCGGCGGCCGTACCGACGATTTGCGCGCCGTTGTTAATCGCCAGGGCGTATTGCAACATAGGGCTGATGGCAAGGCCCATGCCGAAAGTGAAGATCATCAACAGGGCTACGCCGACGTTGCTGTAACGGTTTTTCTCGATCAGGAAGGTCATGCCGTAGAAGAAGCCGAAGAAGGCAGCTAGGGCAATCCAAGATGAACCGAACATGGAGAAAATGTTAAAGCCTGTTTTGGCGGAAAAGAATGCGCCGGCAACGGCAGGAATGAAAGACAGGCCGAGCAGGCGGTAGGTTTTTTGTAGGACGGTATTTTTGGCAACCGAGCCTTGCGAGGTATAGTCGTAAACGTCGTTTTGCATGGCGTTTGCTCCAATATAGATTGAGAATGAATGAAATTTGGATTCTAACAGAGAATCATGGGTTTGTATGATTTATCTGTTCTATTTGCCTAATATGCGGGGCAATCGGGAATTTTAAAGGCCGTCTGAAAATCGGGTTTCAGACGGCCTTGGCTTTTCAATGCTTATTTAGGCTCTTGCGGAACATAGCCTTGTACGGCATCTGCTCCGTCGCCGAAGAAGTATTGTTCCATCTGCTGGGCGAGGTATTCGCGTGCGCGCGGATCGGCAAGGCTTAGGCGGTTTTCGTTAATGAGCATGGTTTGGTGACGGGTCCAAGCCATCCATGCTTCTTGGGAAACGTTTTCAAAAATGCGTTTGCCCAATTCGTTGGGCAGCGGCGGAAATTTCATGCCTTCGGCTTCTTTGCCGAGTTTGACGCAGTGAACCATACGGGTCATGGCGGTTTCCTTATGTGGGGGTTGCAAAGGTTGGTATTTTAGCCGATTGCACGGATAGGGGAAAGCGTGGGTTTCAG
This sequence comes from Neisseria sp. P0021.S005, assembly GCF_051956955.1. Lineage (NCBI taxonomy): Bacteria > Pseudomonadati > Pseudomonadota > Betaproteobacteria > Neisseriales > Neisseriaceae > Neisseria > Neisseria sp. P0021.S005. Next base: position 3,058 of record NZ_JBQCWY010000339.1, read on the forward strand.
ACGGCCTGAAACCTTGCTATGATGGTCTTTTCTGTTTATTCAGGCAAAGATTATGAACCGCCTCGATACTGCCCGCCGTTATTCCCTTTTTCTCGCCCGTAATCTTGATTCCGGCAAACTCAAGCCCGAAATTTTCCTGCCTATGCTGGACAAGGCGTTGACCGAAGCTGATTTTCAAGCTTTTGCCGATTGGGACAAAATCCG
>NZ_JBQCWY010000340.1:0-3259 GCF_051956955.1 Neisseria sp. P0021.S005
CCGTATTGGAAACTGTGGTTTCCAGGCCTTCGGGGATTTTGCCGTCTTCCCACAGCCAAGTCGGTTCGTTGTGTTTCCGCCTGTCGTTTTCAGACGACCCCAGACTTAAAGACGGCTCTTCCGCCAAGTGAAACTGCCATTCGTGCAGGCTGTCGAGCAAGGATGTGGCAGCTTCGTCAGCAAGGTTGGCAAGTTCGGCTTTATCGGTCAGCGTGGCAATTTTGCCGGTAAGCTGCGGCAGTTTTTCCAGCGTCCAAACGGCAATATTCCATGAATGTTCGGCGGCAAAACGGCTGAGGGCTTTTTTGGGCAGATGGTGCGCTTCGTCTATGCAATAGAAACTGTTTTCGGGTGCAGGCAGAATCACGCCGCCGCCCATGCTGATGTCGGCAAGCAGAAGGTCATGGTTGGCAACGACGACATCGACGGTTTCCAAAACATCGCGCGCCAGGTAAAACGGGCATTCCGGACGGTTAGGACAGGCGGATTTCAGGCAACCGTGGCGGTCGTTGGTAACTTTGAGCCAAATCGCGTCATCGATTTTTTCCGGCCAAGTGTCGCGGTCGCCATTAAAGCGGCGGGCGGAAAATTCATCGGCAATGTCGCGCAGCAGGTTCAATTCTTCCGGCTTGGGTTTGCTGTCCCACAACACTTCCGGCGCTTCAAAACCAAGCAGGTTTTGCTGGGCGTTGTTTTGCGTCAGTTGATAGAGTTTGTAAGGGCAAAGATAACGGCCGCGCCCCTTGGCAAGCGTAAAGGTCAGCTCCAAACCGCTTTTTTCGACCAGAAACGGTAAATCGCGGTCAACCAACTGCTCCTGCAAGGCCACCGTCGCGCTGCTGACAATCAGCCGTTTGCCGCGCGTTTGCGCCATGATGCCGCCGGCCAAAAGATAGGCCAACGATTTACCCACGCCGGTCGGCCCTTCGATCACGGCAATGCTCTCGCCCTCGCGTTTGGGCGCTTCTTCGCCTTCTTCACGCGTCAACGTCCGCGAAAAAGCGTTGGCAATCGCCGCAATCATTTCCCGCTGCGAAGCGCGCGGACGGAAACCGGGCAGGTTTTTGCCGATGTTTTGGTAATGGTCGCGGATGGCGTTTTTTTCTAAATCGGTGAGCATTGAGGCCGTCTGAATGGGTTTGCAAGAATAGCGTATTTTAGCATTTTTACCTTCATGAAGCCTTCGTAAAGTCTTACCCTATTTTAGGGTTTGGCATTTTGATGGCGATGGACGAACTGCAAAGGCATAATCGTTTTTAATCAAGCAAAGGGCCGTCTGAAACTTTAGCCGCACTGATGCAGAGGCACCCACAATTTTTGTTTTTCGGATTTGTTTTTCTCGTAGCGGTTCCACGCTTTTTCGTGAAAATAAAAGACGACGGTATTGGCGATGGGTTCGACCAAGGCCACCGCGCTGGAAACGCCGATACTGCCGGTCAGAATATAGGCGACACTAAATGCGACGCTGAAATGCAAAATAGCAAATGTAATGGTTTTAATCATTCTGTTTTCCTGATACATTGGTGTTTTAATCGCTACATAATAATTATTATCAACTAACGCGTATATTTTAAATCCTTTATCCTAATTTAGATTTTATAAATCGATATTTTATTTTTGATAGGAATTTTATGAACCCGCTCCATATTGTCGTCCTCGACCGCGATACTCTCGTCAACCGCCCGTTTGATTTTGATTTTCCACATACATTGAGCAGCTACGGCACAACCGAAGCGCACGAAACCTTAGAGCGTATCCGCGGCGCGGACATTGTGATTACCAACAAAGTCGTGATTTCCGCCCAAGCATTTGCCGAAAATCCACAATTCAAGCTGGTTGCCGTTACCGCGACAGGCGTCAACAATGTGGACGTTGAGGCTGCCAAACAAAACGGTACGGCAGTGTGCAATATCCGCGCTTACGGCAATGAATCCGTGGCGGAACACGCGTTTATGATGATGATTACCCTGATGCGCAACCTGCCTGCCTATCAGCGTGACGTTGCGGCAGGCTTGTGGGAAAACTCACCGTTTTTCTGCCACCTCGGCGCACCGATGCGCGATTTGAACGGTAAAACGCTGGCGATTTTCGGTCGCGGCAATATCGGGAAAACGCTGGCAACTTATGCTCAGGCTTTCAAAATGAATGTCGTGTTCGCCGAACATAAAAATGCCCAAAGCGTCCGCGACGGTTATGTTTCCTTTGACGAAGCCATCCGCTCCGCCGATGTCGTATCGCTTAATTGTCCGCTCACGCCGCAAACGGCCAATATGATAGGCGAAGCTGAATTGCAGCAAATGAAACCCGGCGCCATCCTCATCAACTGCGGACGCGGCGGCTTGGTTGATGAAGCCGCTTTGGTTGCGGCGTTGAAATACGGCCAAATCGGCGGAGCAGGTTTTGACGTATTGACACAAGAGCCGCCGCGCGACGGCAACCCTCTGCTGAAAGCCCGACTGCCCAACCTCATCGTCACGCCACACATTGCATGGGCAAGCCAAGAGGCCGCCAACCGCCTGTTTGACATCCTTTTAGACAATATCAACCACTTTGTGGCCGGTAATCCGCAAAATCTGGTTTAATCTATGGAAAACCTGTTGATAAGGTTGTGAACAATTTTAAAGGCCGTCTGAAATATTCAGACGGCCTTTATTAATTCTTATTTATTTCATAAAGTTATCTATAAAATAGGTTAAATCGTTTCATTCTTCATTGTGGATAACCCTATAAAAAGGCCGTCTGAAATACTCAGACGGCCTTTTGTTTGCTCAGGCAAATTAAATATCGTATGTGGTTGAAGCGGTATCGCCGCCCTTGCCTGTCCAGTTGGTATGGAAGAACTCGCCGCGCGGTTTGTCGGTACGCTCGTAAGTGTGCGCGCCGAAGTAGTCGCGTTGCGCTTGCAGCAGGTTGGCCGGCAGACGCTCGGAAGTGTAGCCGTCAAGGAAGGTAATGGCGGAAGCCATGCAAGGCATCGGAATACCGTACTCAATCGCTTTGGCCACCACTTTACGCCATGCAGGCAGACAGGTTTCCAACACGCCTTTGAAATAAGGATCGGAACCCAAGAATACCAAATCAGGATTGGCTTCGTATGCGTCACGGATGTTGCCCAAGAACGCGCTGCGGATGATGCAGCCTTCGCGCCACAAGAGGGCAGTATTGCCGTAATTCAATGCCCAATCGTTGTTTTCGCTGGCTTCGCGGATCAGCATAAAGCCTTGTGCATAAGAAATGATTTTGGATGCCAACAGGGCTT
>NZ_JBQCWY010000341.1:0-3229 GCF_051956955.1 Neisseria sp. P0021.S005
TCATTGTTGAAAACCTGAATCTTGATTTTCAAAACGGCTTTACCGTATTGACGGGCGAGACCGGCGCAGGCAAATCGATTACTCTGGATGCGATTGGCCTGTTGTTGGGCGATAAAGCCGATTACAGTCAAGTGCGAAGCGGCGCCAAAGAAGCGCAGTTGTCGGCTTTGTTCGATATCAGCGGTTTGCCTGAACTGAAAGCGCAGCTGCAGGAGCAAGGCCTTTTGGAAGAAGATGCCGAAGAGCTCAGCATCCGCCGTATTATCGATGCCAAGGGTAAAAGTCGCAGTTATATCAATAATCAGGTAGCAACATTGGCGCAGCTGAAAGCTATTGGCGAGCAGTTAATCGATATTCACGGCCAAAATGCCCATCATTCGTTGAATCAAGAGTCTGCGCAACGCGAGTTGTTAGACGCATTTGCTGGCAGCAAAGAGCAGGCAGAAACGGTCAAACAGCTTTATCAAAATTGGGTCAATGCGAAAAAAGCCCTGCAAGAAGCGCAAGAGCAGGCAGAAACCATGGCCATCGAACGCGAGCGTTTGGAATGGCAGTTTAATGAATTGAACCAATTGGAGCTCAAACCCAACGAATGGGAAACCTTAAGCCAAAGCCACGACAGCCTGGCGCATTCGGCCGAGTTGCTGCAAACCGCCGAGCAGGTGAGCGACAGTATAGACGGAGACAACGGCATCCAACGTCAAATCTACCAATGCCAAAAACTGCTGGGCAATCTGCAAAACATTGAGCCGCGCTTTGCCGAAAGTCTGAATATGCTGGCAAGTATTGAAGCTGAGTTGGGTGAAATCAGTGCCAATATGCGTGATGTGGCCGGTCGCAGCGACATCGATCCTAATGAATTAGCCGCACAAGAAAGCCGTATGGGCGAATTGATGAGCATGGCGCGCAAATACCGCATTGAGCCGGAAGAGTTGCCGCAAAAGTTGGCAGAAATTGACGAGCGCCTGCAAAACCTGCACGCGGCTGCCGATTTGGAAGCCTTGGAAAATACAGTCGCACGCAATCTTGCCGAATACCACGAAGCCGCGCATATTCTCTCCGCCATGCGTCATCAGGCGGCTGGTCGTTTGGGCGAAGAGACCACCGAGCATATGCAACATTTGGCCATGAAGGGCGCACGTTTTGACATCGTCTTGTTGCCGTCTTCGCCGACCGCACATGGTCTGGAGCAGGTACAATTCCAAGTGGCGGCGAATAAAGGCAATCCGTCCCGACCTTTGAATAAAGTGGCTTCCGGCGGCGAATTGGCGCGTATCAGCTTGGCTTTGCAAGTGGTTGCCAGCCAATACACGCAAGTGCCGACATTGATTTTCGACGAAGTGGATACCGGTATTGGTGGCGGCGTCGCCGAAATGGTCGGTAAAGCTTTGCGTGCCTTAGGTAAAAAACATCAAGTCTTGGCGGTAACCCATCTTCCTCAAGTCGCCTCTTGCGGTGAAAACCATTGGCAGGTCCGCAAGCATAGCGAAGGGGAGCAAACCGTCAGCGAAATCAGCGTGTTGAACCATCATCAGCGCATTGAGGAAATCGCGCGTATGCTGGGTGGCGAAATTATTACTGATACTACACGCAGCCATGCCGCCGAACTCTTGCATTTGGCAGCCGCCTAAAAGCCTCAAGGCCGTCTGAAAATAGGATTCAGACGGCCTTTTCTATATTTTGCCACCTTTTCAGGCAGGCAGAATACAAGGTATGATTATATCGTCTATTTACAAGGAAATTTTGATGAAAGTCCTGTTTATCGCCGATCCAATGGCAAGTTTTAAAACCTATAAAGACACTACTTACGCCATGATGCGTGAAATGGCAAAGCGCGGTTGGCAGCTTTTTCATACCTTGAGCGGAGAATTGTCCGTCCGTGAAGGCTTGGTGGTGGCTCAGGCGGCGGCATTTGAGTTTGTCGGCGCGAAGAACGATGACGATCATGAATGGTTTAAAGCAGAGGCAAAAGTTCAGACGGCCTTGAAAGATTTCGATGCGGTCATTATGCGCACTGATCCGCCGTTTGATATGCAATATCTGTACGCAACCCAGTTTTTGACGTTGGCACAGCAGCAGGGTGCAAAAGTATTTAACAGCGGACAAGCAATGCGCGATTTCAATGAGAAATTGGCGATTTTGAACTTCAGCCAGTTTACCGCGCCCACTTTGGTTACCACACGTTCCGCCGATGTCCGTGCCTTTTTGAAAGAACACGGCGACATCATCATCAAACCGTTGGACGGCATGGGCGGTATGGGCATTTTCCGCCTGACCGAATCCGACCCCAATATCGGCAGTATCCTTGAAACCCTGATGCAGCTTGATTCACGCACCATCATGGCACAACGCTATATTCCTGAAATCGTACATGGCGACAAGCGCATTTTGATTATCGGCGGGGAAGTTGTTCCGTATGCTTTGGCGCGTATTCCGCAAAACGGTGAAACGCGCGGCAACTTGGCTGCCGGCGGTCGCGGCGTGGCACAGGAATTGAGCGAGCGCGACCGTGAAATTGCAGAAACCCTTGCGCCTGAATTGAAACGCCGCGGCATCTTGCTTGCCGGTTTGGATGTCATCGGCAGCAACCTGACCGAAGTCAATGTAACCAGCCCGACCGGCTTCCAAGAGATCATGAAGCAAAAAGATTTCGACGTTGCTGCCATGTTCGCAGATGCCGTGGCATCTTGGGTAAAACAATAAATCCAAAGGCCGTCTGAAAATTGACCCGACCGTTTCTTTTCAGACGGCATTCTAATGTTGAGTATATGATGAAACCATCTTCCTATGCTTCTGAGAAAAAAGGCAAAAGCGGCATCAAGCGCATTATCAACGCGTTTGGTTATTCCAAAGACGGACTGGCTGCCGCGTATCGTTATGAAAGCGCATTTCGCCAAGTTTTTTGGTTGAACCTGATTTTAATTGTCTTGGCGTTGTTTCTTGATTTCGGCTCGGTCACCAAAATGGTGCTTGTTGTCGCATCGTTTATTTCATTGATTACCGAATTGTTTAATACCGCCGTCGAGGCAGCCGTTGACCATACCTCTACTGAAAAACACGAGCTGGCCAAGCGTGCCAAAGATGCCGGTTCGGCCACGCAACTGATGGCTTTGTTCATGTTATTTATTGTTTGGATTATTGCATTAACTGCTTAAAAATGTGGTAATATGGTAATTCGTTAGGATTAGATAGTATTAATTAATCTATATCAAAGTTTTCAGACGGCCTT
>NZ_JBQCWY010000342.1:0-3222 GCF_051956955.1 Neisseria sp. P0021.S005
TCTGAACCCACAAGCCCCTAGGTCATAAAGACTACAATAAGCTTTTCAGACGGCCTTTATAACGACAGAAAGAACACATCACCATGAGTGAAGAAGTAAAACACGACCCTAAACGCGGCATCAAACTGAAAGGCGCAGACAAAACTGCACGCATTCCGATTAAAGTTGTTCCATTGGAACAAAAATTGAAAAAGCCCGAATGGATCCGCGCCAAATTACCGGGTAAGAAATTCTTTGAAATCAAAAACATTCTTCGCGAACAAAAAATGCATACCGTGTGCGAAGAAGCATCTTGTCCAAATATCAGCGAATGCTTTACCAAAGGTACGGCCACATTCATGATCATGGGCGATATTTGTACACGCCGCTGCCCGTTCTGCGACGTTGGTCATGGCCGCCCCAATATGTTGGATCCTGACGAGCCTAAACACTTGGCAGAATCCGTCAAATCCATGAACCTGCGCTATGTCGTGATTACTTCCGTCGACCGTGACGACCTGCGTGATGGCGGTGCCCAACATTTCGCCGACTGCATCAAAGCCATCCGCGAAACCAGCCCGAATACCAAAATCGAAATCCTTGTTCCCGATTTCCGCGGCCGTCTGGACATCGCACTGGAAATCTTGGCAGAAACCCCGCCCGACGTGATGAACCACAACTTGGAAACCCATCCAAGCCTGTATAAAAAAGCCCGTCCGGGTGCCAACTACCAACACTCCCTCGAGCTTCTGCGCCGCTACAAAGAAATGATGCCCCATATTCCGACCAAATCCGGCATCATGGTCGGCTTGGGCGAAACAGACGAGGACGTGCGCGAAATCATGCGCGATATGCGTGCCAACAATATCGAGATGATTACCATCGGCCAATATCTGCAACCTTCAGACGGCCACCTGCCCGTCTTACGCTATGTAACGCCCGATCAATTCAAAGTTTTTGAAAAAGAAGCATACGAATTAGGCTTTACCAATGCCGCCATCGGCGCAATGGTTCGCTCCAGCTACCACGCAGACGAACAAGCAGCCGAAGCTTTGCGTGAAACCCACGGCGGTTGCAGCCACCACTAAGGTTTAAATCATATAAGGCCGCCTGAAAAATCAGGTAACTGTTTTTCAGACGGCCTTTATTTATGCAAAACTCTTTAGATTTTCAAAAAATAAACCTTAGTCAGGCCCTATTGAGCCAATCTTAAGTAATATAAAAAAGCGGCTAAACAGGATAAACACTGTTTGCCGCTTTTTGATTTATTTCTTTATTTTACTTCTTCAACAATTTTGCCGCTTCAATCGCATAGTAAGTCAAAATACCATCAGCGCCGGCGCGTTTGAATGACAACAGGCTCTCCAAAATGGTTTTTTCACCATCCAACCAGCCGTTTTGAATGGCAGCCTGAAGCATGGCATATTCGCCGGAAACTTGGTAAGCATAAGTCGGTACGCCGAACTCGTCTTTGACTCGACGGACGACATCCAAATATGGCAGACCCGGTTTTACCATGACCATGTCTGCGCCCTCTTGAATATCCAATGCTACTTCGTGCAAGGCTTCATTAGTGTTTGCAGGGTCCATTTGGTAGGTTTTCTTGTCTGCCTTACCCAAATTGCCGGAGCTGCCGACGGCGTCGCGGAACGGGCCGTAGAACGCCGAAGCATATTTTGCCGAATACGCCATGATGCGCGTATGGATATGGCCGGCATCTTCTAAGGCTTCGCGGATGGCAAGAATACGTCCGTCCATCATGTCGGATGGGGCAATGACTTGTGCGCCTGCATCGGCATGACACAAAGCCTGTTTTACCAAAACTTCAATGGTTTCATCGTTGAGGACATAGCCATTTTCATCGGTTAAACCGTCTTGGCCGTGAATGGTATAAGGGTCCAAGGCAACGTCGGTCATGATACCCAGCTCTGGGAATTTCTCGCGCAGGGTTCGTACTACTGTCGGCACCAAGCCTGCAGGGTTATAAGCTTCCTCAGCAAACTCGGTTTTGTTTTGCGTTACCACGGGAAACAAAGCCAGCATAGGAATGCCGAGCTTCAGTGCTTCTTCAGCGGTAAACAACAATTTGTCCAAACTTTGGCGTTTGACACCCGGCATGGATGGGACTGCCTCTTCCTGATTCTGGCCTTCCAATACAAAAACCGGATAGATTAAATCATCTGCCGTCAAAGTATGCTCGCGCATCAGACGACGTGAAAAATCGTCTTTACGCATACGGCGCATACGGGTGTTTGAGACATAACGCGGAGGGAAATTCATAATAATTGCCTTTAAATGATGAAGTCTTAAAATCAGTCTTCGACTTGACGTATGGCTTTGACCGAACGTTTAATTTCGCTGAGCGTATCGGTTTTATAACCGCTACGTTCCTGTTCGGTCATACCGTTTTGATCCAATTGGGCGATGTTTTTCAATGCCTCGGCATACTGGCCGTCTGAAAGTTTTTCCTGTTTGATGTGCCAACGGTTTTTCACTTCGGAAGCCGTCCATAAGCCTACTTTGTTGTAGTAGAACAAAATGCTTGCCGCTAGCGTTTTCATATCGCTGTCAGGCTTGGCACTGCCGATACTGCGGCCGATACGGTTGTTGCGCTGATCAACCGCTTGGTCGGCAAGGTAGCGGCTGAAGTAGTCATCTTTACCTTCACGCAATTCCATATCCGTCAGACGCGCATTACCTGCTTTTTCTGCAATAATGCTGTCGAATTTGGAAGCAATCGCCGCCTGCCACAATGCTTGGCGTACGGCATTGACTTGTGTTCCCCTGCTGTCGCCGTTTGCTTTGTCATCCAAACCTGAACGCTCGGCAAAGCGTGTGGCATTGCTGGTCATATTGATTAAACCTTCGTCTTCCATGCCGATAACTTGGGCGGCTACGGGATGGTTAAGCGCGAATTGAGCCATTTTACTGCGACGGCTTTGATCTTCCTGATACGATTGACAGCCGGACAATACCAGCATGCCGAGAACGGCGCATTGAATGTGTTTTTTAATATGTTTCATGATGTAACTATCGATATTATTGTGTGAGTTCAACTTCTTTGTTTAACATAGAAACGCCCGTAAGCGCAAATTAATTTCCATACGGACAAATCGGCGCATAAATGGCTATTTTATAATAAAAATAAGGCCGTCTGAAAACTTTCAGACGGCCTGAGTATTTTTAACCCAGTAAGCTGCGAATCTGCGGCCAGTAAAACAGGCAGGCTATCGAGCAAATAGC
>NZ_JBQCWY010000343.1:0-3206 GCF_051956955.1 Neisseria sp. P0021.S005
ACCAACCGACTTTCTGGTCGAAAAACCAAGACGGCTGGAAACAGCAAACCTTGAAACAGCTGGCCGGTGCCACCTATTGCGAACAATCGCAAATGTTCGGCAAGAGCTTTGTCCAAGTGGGCAACGGTGCAGTTGATGAAGCGGTATTGACCCGCCCTATCGGCCAAGAGCTGGAACTGGTTCCGCTGAAAAATCCGAACGCAGTCAAAGCCGGCGGTATTTTGCCGGTCAAAGTCCTGTACAAAGGCGAGCCTTTGGTTAAAGCCACTGTTACCGCCAGCTCGGACACTTTGGCGGAAATGGACTTGGAATCAACCCATGACCACCGCGAACCTCAAGGCTTTTCCGGCAAAACCGATAAAAACGGCGTGGTCAATGTGATTACTCTGATTGACGGTTTGTGGAAAATCAAAGTGGTGAACGAGACCGATTACAGCGATAAAAGCGTATGTCAGAAAGACAATACTTACGCAACGCTGATTGTGCCTGTCGGTACCAAACGCGCGGCTGCACGCCATGCCCACCATCATCAACATTAACAACCATTAAAAAAAGGCCGTCTGAACTTTCAGACGGCCTTCATTTATTCTAATTCATAACCCAAATTTCTAAAAAAACGGGATAATGTTTCCAACTCATCACCATTTAATTGGGCAAAACGGACACGGTTGCAGCCAGTCAAGACTACATTGCCCATCCAGTGCGCCCCAAAGACGTGCTCTAAAGGGACATTCCTCATTCGATTGATAAACGGTACTTCTGAAGAAAATTGTGTAGCAATATTCGGAGGCGCGAATTTCAGACCCAAGTCCTGCAATCTATAACGGTGTTGCGCCGTCAAAAACATATCCTCGTGGTGCAGCCGCACCAGCCATTCCATACCGGCCATTTTTCCGTCTTTCGGCGGCAAAGGCGGCCGGATTTCTACATTTAGGCCCAGTTGCCGAGGCATGGTTAAAAGCCGCTTGCTGCGCAGGCTGAAACCGCCGTTCTGCGGCTCGTCCAAATTCGGGGAAGTCTGAATCAGATGCTGTTTGGCCAAATATTGGTCGGTCCCCTTCAGGAAAAACTGCCCGTCGGCTTCTGTTTCCAACAAAATCGGCAAAGGTGCGCCGATGTAGTCATATTCCCGATAGGCATCCTGCCAGTTTTGACCATTCAACACCCAGCCGTCATTCTGAACAATCAAACAATAATCGGTTTCGATGTAATACATCAGTTGGTACAAAACAAACAGATTGTATTCCAGATAACCGAATGGCCGGCAAGGCTGATGCAGGATATTCTCCGGCAAACCTTGCGGACGGCTCGGGCTGATCAGCAATCCACGGCTTCCGGGCAATTCGGCGCAGCTACGGGCAACGGCGTACATCGTGCCCTCGGTATAAGAATCTGCGCCGGTAATACCCACCACGGTAATGTCAGCAAAACTCATTATATGTTTCTCCTGTTTCAGACGGCCTTTGTGTTGTTTACGACACCTTGTTGCAGATATCTTTCAAACGGTACAAGGCATCCAAGGCTTCGCGCGGCGTAAGGTTGTCGGGCTGGATTTGCGCCAACGCTTCGGCCAACTCATCGGTCTGGGCATGGCAAACCGGTTCAATTTCCTGTTCTTCCTCACCCACTCTATTTTCAGACGGCATGGCGCTGAAAATGTCCAACTGCGGACGGTTGGCGGCGGCTTGGGCTTCAAGTTCGTCCAGATGTTTTTGGGCGGCTTTGAGGGCGCGGTTGGGCAGGCCGGCGAGTTTGGCGACGGCGATGCCGTAGCTTTTGCTGGCGGGGCCGGGCTCGATGTGGTGGAGGAAGACGATGTCTTGTCCTTGTTCGAGCGCGGAAAGGTGCATATTGACTGCCGTTGCGTAGGCTTCGGGCAGGCGGGTCAGCTCGAAATAGTGGGTGGCGAATAGGCTGAAGGATTTGTTTTTTTGCAGCAGGTGTTCGGCGATGGCGTGCGCGAGGGCGAGGCCGTCAAAAGTCGACGTGCCGCGACCGACTTCGTCCATGAGGACGAGGGATTGGTCGGTGGCGTGGTGGAGGATGTAGGCGGTTTCGCTCATTTCGACCATGAAGGTGGAGCGGTTGGAAGCTAGGTCGTCGGATGCACCGATGCGGGTGAAGATTTGGTCGATGGGTCCGATTTGGGCTGAATCGGCAGGCACGAAGCTGCCGGTGTGCGCCATGAGGACGATGTGGGCGACTTGACGCATGTAGGTGGATTTGCCGCCCATGTTGGGGCCGGTCAGGAGCATGAGGCGGTGTTTGTGGTCGAGGCGGGTGTGGTTGGCGGTGAAGTGGCGCACTTGTTGCTCGACGACGGGATGGCGGCCGTTTTCGATATGGATGACGGGGTAGTCGGCGAACTCGGGGCAGACGAAGCCGCGTTCGGCGGCAATCGCGGCAAACGTAGAAAGTACGTCGAGGGCAGCAGCGGCTTTGGCGGCTTTTTGAAGCTGCGGCAAGGCCGTCTGAACTTCTTTCAGTAAGGCTTCAAACAGGCGTTTTTCCAATGCCAATGCTTGCTCTTGCGCGGTCAGAACTTTGTCTTCGAAGGTTTTGAGTTCGGGGGTGATGAAGCGTTCGGCGTTTTTGAGGGTCTGGCGGCGTTGGTAGTCGGCAGGGGCTTGTTCGGCCTGGACCTTGGATAGCTCGATGTAGAAGCCGTGGACGCGGTTGAACTCGACTTTGAGGGTGGAGAGACCGGTGCGTTCGCGTTCGCGCGCTTCGAGGTCGAGCAGGAATTCGTCGCCGTGGTTTTGGATGTGGCGCAACTCGTCGAGTTCTGCCGAATAGCCTTGGTTGATGACGCCACCGTCTTTGAGCCAGACGGCGGGTTCGGGCATCACGGCGGCTTTGAGGGCTTCGGCGACGGGCAAGGTTTCGGGGAAAACGGCTTTGAGGGTTTCTAAGAGACTGCTGCCCTCGGCGGACAGTTCGATTTCATTCAGGGCAAACAGGCTGTCGCGCAGGGCGGCGAGGTCGCGCGGGCGGGCGTTGCCGACGGCGATGCGGGCGGCGATGCGTTCGATGTCTGCGATGTTTTTCAGACGGCCTTGCAGGGTTTCGTATTGCGAACCTAACGCGGCAACGGCTTCTTGGCGGGCGCAGATGTGGGCTCGGCTGCGTAAGGGGTGGTGCAGCCAGAGTGCCAAGAGGCGGCTGCCCATGTGGGTGGCGCAGCCGTCGAGTATGGAAAACAGGGT